>NZ_RZTI01000003.1:0-141299 GCF_003997275.1 Mesorhizobium sp. M6A.T.Ce.TU.002.03.1.1 | reverse complement strand
CGATGACGGCGGGGCAGATCGTCAGGTGGGTCCGCGATCACCTGCCGCCGGCCGCAGCCTGAAAGCCGCCACGCCATGGCTCCGCTCATCGCCGTGGCCGTATCAGCAAGGTGCCGACGAAAACCGCTTTAGGCGACTTGACGGCCCACATGCGGAGCGCAGAAGCCATATGATGACCTAAGTACATTCGACCTCGGACTGCAAATTTTCATATGATGACCTCGCTTTTGCCCTGCGCCGGGAGTATGCAATGTCTCGACCCGGCAAAAGTTTGGAGGACCCATGCAGCAGGCCGAACATCGAACGTCCCGCAGGTCGTTCGTCTCTCAGGTTGCAGATGCGCTGCGCGGGCAGATCGAAGCCGGCTTTTATGCACCTGGCGACAAATTGCCGACAGAACCTGCGCTGATTGACCGGTTCGGGTTCAGCCGCACTGTGGTCCGGGAGGCCATCGCCGCGCTTCGCGCCGACGGGCTGGTGGAATCGCGGCAAGGCGCCGGCGTCTTCGTTCTCGGCCCGAAACCTGTCGACGAGGGATTGAAGCTCTTCACCGACGAAACGAACAAGATCTCGGATATCATCGAAGAGCTCGAGCTTCGCATCGGCATCGAAGTCGAGGCAGCCGGCCTTGCCGCAGCCCGCAGTTCGCCGGCGCAGGAGGCCGAAATCGAGGCCCAGGTCGAAAGATTCGCCGACCTCATGGCGCAAGGGCAACCCACCGACGAGGCGGACTTCCAGTTCCACATGGCGATCGCCACCGCAACGAACAACGCCAGGTTCAAGGCATTCCTCGAACATGTCGGCCGGCGGATGATCCCGCGGGTGAAGTTCAAGACGATGATGGGCGGCGTCGACCCCTTGCCCAATCGCGACCATCCGATTCTGGAGGAGCACAGGGAAATCGCGGATGCGATTCTCGCCCGCGACCCGGAAAAGGCGCGTGAGGCGATGCGCCGCCATCTGGTGACGGGGATAAAGCGCTATCGCGCCCTCACCGTCCGACGCTCGGCAAACCAGGACAAAACCGGCGGTTGACTCGCCCCGATACTCATCATATGAATCTAGATGACATCATATCAATTGTGGGATGAGTTCTTTTGTCGCCAGATGAAATCAAGTCGCGTGTCGCTTCAGGGCTGCTGTCGTTTCCGGTCACACATTTCAACGAGGATTTCAGCCTCAATCTCGAAAGCTATCGCGCGCATGTGGCATGGCTCTCGGGGTTCGGTGCCGCTGCCCTGTTCGCGGCCGGGGGCACGGGCGAGTTCTTCTCCCTGTCGCCGGAAGAGGTCGCCGACGTTACCCGCGCGGCCAAGGATGCCTCGGGAGATGTGCCTATCATCGCCGGCTGTGGCTACGGCACGGCGCTCGCCACGGAAATTGCTCGCCGCGCCGAGGCTGCGGGAGCCGACGGTCTTTTGCTTTTGCCTCATTATCTGATGGAAGCCTCCCAAGAAGGGATATTCCGGCACGTCAAAGCCGTGTGCGAATCCACCGGCCTCGGCGTCATCATCTACAACCGTGCGAACTCGGTCGCCAATGCCGACACGGTTGCTCGCCTTGCCGACGCGTGCCCAAACCTCATCGGCTTCAAGGACGGCACGGGCAAGATCGATCTTGTCCGCCACGTCACCGCCAAACTTGGCGATCGGCTCTGCTACATCGGTGGCATGCCCACGCATGAGCTCTTTGCCGAAGGCTTCAACGGCGCCGGAGTGACGACTTATTCCTCTGCGGTCTTCAACTTCGTGCCGGAATTGGCACAGCGCTTCTACAGGGCCATGCGGACAAACGATCGCGCCGCAATGGAAGAAATCCTGCACAGCTTCTTCTTCCCCTTCGCGGCTTTGCGCGATCGCGAACAAGGTTATCCAGTGTCGATCATCAAGGCAGGCGTCGAGCTCATAGGACGGACCCCCGGCCCGCTCCGTCCGCCGCTGACGGATCTGAAGCCGCAGGAAAAAGACATGCTGCGCGGACTGATCGAGAGGATCGCCGCCTAGTCGCCGGGAGATCGGCAAATTGTCGGGCGAACGGGACGAGGAGGTTCGCCCTGCGCCCGACAGCCAAAACGGAATATCAAAGGGAGGAGAGACATGAATAGAAGCGCTCATACGATTGCAGCTGTCGTATTGATGACTGCTGCCGCGCCATCGGCTGTCGCACAAGATGCGGCGCAGGACATCCGTATCGTCCTGCCGGAGCAGCCGGCCAATCTGGAGCCCTGCGGCACCATCATCACAAATGTCGGCCAGATACTCAGCCAAAACGTCGTTGAATCGTTGACCGTCATCGATCCGATCACCGGACAACCTCAGCCGAAATTGGCGACCGAGTGGACCAGCGTGAACCCGACGACCTGGCGGATCAAGCTGCGCGAGGGCGTGAAGTTCCAGGACGGAACGGAGCTCAACGCGGATGCGGTTGCGTTCTCCATCAACAGGATGATCAGCGGCAAGATCACTTGCAGCAACATAGCGAAGTTCGGCGATGCCAAGCTAACGCTGACGCCGGTCGACGATCTAACCGTCGAGATAAAGTCGGACAGGCCCGAGCCCATCATGCCGACGCTGTTGAGCGTGGTCATGATCGTCTCGCCGAAGACACCGGTCGACAAGGCGGTGAACGATCCGGTCGGGACCGGCCCATTCAAGCTGTCGACCTTTTCCCCGCAAACCGTAGTGCTTGACGCGTTCGACGGCTATTGGGGCAAGAAGCCGGAGATCACGAAGGCAACCTATGTCTGGCGGCCCGAATCCTCGATCAGAGCTGCCATGGTGGAAACCGGGGAAGCCGACCTGACGCCGTCGATTGCCATCCAGGACGCCAGCAATCCGGAGACGGATTTCGCCTACCTGAACTCCGAGACCACCGCGATCCGTATCGATGCCGCCAAGCCGCCGCTCGATGACCTGCGCGTCCGCAAGGGGCTCAACCTCGCGATCGACTGGGAAGGCCTTGCGCAGCTGTTCGGCGACGACGTCAAGCGTGCGTCGCAGATGGTCGTCTCCGGGATCAACGGGCATGACGATGCGCTCGAGCCTTGGCCGTACGATCCGGAAGAGGCGAAAAAGCTCATCGAAGAGGCGCGCGCGGCAGGTGTCGCGGTCGATACCGAGATCAAGCTCATCGGGCGAAACGGCATCTATCCAAACGGCGCGGAAGCGATGGAGGCCATGATGACGATGTGGCAGGATGCCGGCCTCAACGTCAAGCTTACCATGCTCGATGTCGCCGACTGGCTGCGCTATCTGCAAAAGCCTTTCCCGCCGGAGCGCGGCCCCAATCTCCTGCAGATGATGCACGACAACAACAAGGGCGATGCGGCCTTCACGGTTCCGATCTTCTACCGATCGAGCGGGAGCTACTCGACCGTGGCCGATCCGGCGTTCGACAAGGAGATAGACGAGGCCCTGGCTGCGACCGGCGAAGCCCGCACCAACAGCTTCAAGGCGATCTTCGGCAAGGCCCGCAACGAAGTGGTGGCGGACATCCCGATGTTCCACATGATCGGCTATACCCGCGTTGGCACCAGGCTGGAATGGAAGCCCGATATCACCACCAACAGCGAAATACCGCTGGCCAATATCGCTATCAAAAAAGACTGAGTGATACGGGGGCGCTGGGTCCGATCGTGATCCTGCGCCCCTGACCTGTTGCCTCCGTCGATATCCGTCCAAGGGCATCCCAAATGATTACCTATCTTGGACGCCGGGCGTTCCACAGCATCCTGTCGGTCATAGGTCTGTTGACGCTGGTCTTTTTCCTGACACGGCTCACCGGCGACCCTTCCGCCTTGTACCTGCCTCTGGACTCGACTGCGGAAGCTCGGGCCGCGTTCGCGCGGTTGAACGGCCTCGATCAGCCGATCTATTGGCAGTTTCTGGAATATTTGCGCGATCTTCTGCAGCTGGATTTCGGTGAATCGCTACGCCAGAACCGCTCGGCGATGCAGGTCGCGCTTGAGGCGTTCCCGGAAACGCTGAAGCTTGCCGCCGTCGCGATCACGCTGTCGACCGCTTTGGCTATCCTTGTCGGCTCTCTTGCGGCCGCGCGACCGGGCAGCATGTTCGACCGTGTCGCCAGCCTCGTCTCTCTGGCCGGCGCAAGCGCGCCGGATTTTTGGGTCGCCATCGTCGGCATCCTTGTCTTCGCTGTGGGGCTCGGGCTTTTGCCGACATCCGGCACCGGAACCTGGGCCCATTGGATCATGCCCGTCTTCGTGCTGATGCTTCGCCCCTTCGGTCTCCTGGTGCAGGTCGTGCGCGGAACGATGCTGTCCGCGCTTGCCTCTCCATACATCAAGACCGCAAGGGCCAAAGGCCTGCCCCGACAGAAGATCATCTTCGGGCATGCGCTTCGCAACTCGCTGCTGCCCGTCGTCACGGTCGCCGGCGACCTGGCGACCAGTCTCGTCAACGGCGCCGTCGTCGTGGAGTCGATATTCGGCTGGCCCGGCATCGGCAAGCTGATGATCGACTCGATCATCCAGCGCGATTTTGCCGTCGTCCAGTCGACAATTCTGGTGACGGCAACCGCCATCTTCATCCTGAACATCGCGATCGACCTGCTCTACGCGGTTCTCGATCCGCGCATCCGGTACTGAGCCATGACGATCATCACCCCCGACATCAAGCCAGCGGCGGTTCCAGGCAGCGGCAGCGTGCTTCTCGCCTATCTGAAGCGCGACAAGCTTGCGCTCGCCGCCGCTATCTTCCTGACGATCATCGTGCTCGCTGCGGTCCTCGGCCCGTGGCTGGTGGGCGACGCTGCTTCGCGGCTGGGGCTGCGCCAGCGAAACCTCGCCCCGTTCTCGCTGGCCAGCGGCTGGATCTATGTCCTCGGCGCCGATACCCTCGGCCGTCCCATCCTGGCCAGGCTGATTGTCGGCGCGCAGAATACGTTCGGCATTGCCGCGGCGGCGGTATTCGCGTCCATGCTGGTTGGTGGAACGCTCGGCCTGATAGCGGGCTATTCGGAGCGCTGGTACAGCCATCTCATTCTGCGCCTGGCCGATGTCGTCATGAGCTTTCCCTCGCTGCTGCTGGCGCTCATCGTGCTCTATACGCTCGGCCCGAGCATCACCAACCTGGTGATCGTTCTCGCCGTTACGCGCATGCCGATCTATCTCAGAACGGCGCGCGCAGAAGTGCTGGAGTTGCGCGAGCGCATGTTTGTGAGCGCGGCGCGAGCCATGGGCGCGAAGCCGGCCCGGATCATCGTCCGGCACATCGCCCCCCTCGTCCTGCCGACACTGGTGACGATTTCCGCCATTGATTTCGCGACCGTCATTCTCTCGGAATCGGCGCTGAGTTTCCTTGGCCTCGGCATTCAGCCGCCGGATTTCACCTGGGGTGCAATGGTGGCAAACGGC
This sequence comes from Mesorhizobium sp. M6A.T.Ce.TU.002.03.1.1, assembly GCF_003997275.1. Classification (NCBI taxonomy): domain Bacteria; kingdom Pseudomonadati; phylum Pseudomonadota; class Alphaproteobacteria; order Hyphomicrobiales; family Phyllobacteriaceae; genus Mesorhizobium; species Mesorhizobium sp. M6A.T.Ce.TU.002.03.1.1. The sequence goes on along the minus strand of NZ_RZTI01000003.1, from coordinate 135,925 downwards.
CGCGGCTATCTCGCGACAGCCTGGTGGATCGCATTCTGGCCGGGTCTTGCAATCATGCTGACGACGCTGTCGCTCAACATCCTCTCGAACTGGGCGCGCACCGTCGCTGATCCGCAGCAACGCTGGCGTCTTCAGACATTGCGAAAAGCCGCCCGATGAGCAACGCGACCAATCCCATTCTCAAAGTCGACGGACTGACCGTCGATTTCCTTTCGGACGATGAGCCGGTACGCGCGGTCGACGATGTCTCTTTCCACGTCAGCCGCGGCGAGACTCTCGTGATCCTCGGCGAAAGCGGTTCGGGAAAAAGCGTCAGCACCAGCACGGTGATGGATCTCATCGACTGTCCGCCAGGTGATATCGTGGCCGGCTCCTGCCTCTTCGATGGCGTCGAACTCTCGGGCCTTGGCGCGGAGGCGCGCAGAAGCATCAACGGCCGCAGGATTGCGATGATCTTTCAGGATCCGCTCGCCTATCTGAACCCCGTCTATACGGTGGGGCGCCAGATCGAGGAGGTCTATGAGAGCCACGGCGCGGGAGCCGGCAAGGACGCACGCGCCAAGACGATAGAACTGCTTCGGCGTGTGGGCATTCCAGAGCCGGAAAACCGCGTCGACTTCTATCCACATCAGTTCTCGGGCGGACAACGCCAGCGCGTGATGATCGCCATGGCGATCGCGTTGAAACCGGACATCCTGATTGCCGATGAGCCCACGACCGCTCTGGACGTCAGTGTGCAAGCGCAGATCCTCGATCTGCTGCGCGATCTCCAGCGTGAGACCGGCATGGCGTTGATCATGATCACCCACGACCTTGAACTCGCCTCGTCCATGGCGGACCGGATTATCGTCATGAACGGCGGGAAGGTGGTGGAGACAGGCATCGCCAAGGAGGTCTTCAGCAATCCGCAGCACTCCTACACGCGCCGCCTCATCTCCGCCCTGCCCCACGGCAACGCAGCGGAGGCGCCGAACAGGCGTTCGACGACGATCGCCGGCAAAACCCTGCTCAAGGTGGAACATCTCACCAAGCACTATGTGCTTGCTTCCGGAGCTTTCAGCAGCAAGCGGACGTTCAAGGCGGTGGATGACATAAGCTTCGAGGTCAGGAGAGGCGAAACGCTCGGCATCGTCGGCGAGTCCGGCTCCGGCAAATCGAGCGTCGCACGCATGCTGTTGGGGCTGAACGCGCCAAGCGCGGGCAAGGCCGTCTTCGCCGGCGAGAACATCTTCGAAATGAACGAGAAGCGTCTTATGGCGTTTCGGCGCAAGGTCCAGATGGTGTTCCAGGATCCGTACGGATCGATGAACCCGCGCATGCGCGTTTACTCCATCATTTCCGAACCCTGGGTAATCCACCGCGATATTCTGCCGAAGAACAGGTGGAAGGCTCGAGTGGCAGAGCTCCTGGAATTGGTGGGGCTGTTGCCGGAACACGCCGACCGCTACCCGCACCAGTTTTCCGGCGGCCAGCGACAGCGCATCGCCATTGCGCGCGCGCTCGCGAGCGCGCCGGAACTGATCGTCTGCGACGAGGCGGTTTCGGCGCTCGACGTCTCCATCCAGGCGCAGGTGATCGACCTTCTGGCCGACCTTAGGACGCGGCTTAGACTCTCATATATTTTCATCACACACGACTTGCCGATCGTCCGCCATTTCGCGGACCGGATCATGGTCATGAAAGATGGAAAGATTGTCGAGGAAGGTCAAACCTCGGCGCTGTTCGGGGCGCCTCGCCACGAATATACGCAAAGCCTGTTGCAGGCTGTTCCCAGACCCAAATGGCTTACGCAAGCTCAATAGTCCGAGCCTAGCGCGAGCAACGCCTTGCCGATACCAACCCGCAGTCACCCTTTGAATAGCCGAACGTCAAGCTCGAACGGATCGACACGTGCGATTTTGATTCGGGCCGCGGCAGGATGACGAGGATTGATGAGAACATTGTGATCTGGTCCGTCCGAGATCGGGACAATGGCTGACGGAACAAAGAACAGAGCAGCGCTGACGCTGTTCAGCCACTCATCGCCGACTCGTTGCGTAAATGCCTCCCGTTGTCGCCAATCGCCCGGGAGATTAATGAGATCGTATCGGTCAGCGCCAGTATCATCGGGCACGTCGTACGACACCATCGCAAGTCTCGGAAGCAGCGTTGGATCCTCGACGTGCACCAGCTTCTCCAGCACGCAAAGTGAAGGCGACGTGGCACTGTATGTGACGGGATGACCGACTGTGTTCCATCTTCCATCGAACAACAGCCCGTAGCCGCCATCGATAGCCGTAGCGTATCGAAGTCCTGACAGCCGCCAAAGCCGCATCAGGCGGCGGCACCCCAGGCGATTTTTCCAAGAATGGTCTCGATAACACGCGCGCCAGCCTCAGTCTGCGCGATGGTCAACGGCGTTTCACCGCCAAGTTCGGCCAAGCCTCTGCGCAGCCATGTGTTGGCCTTTTCAGCATCTCCGAACGTCTCTTCGGCAAATGACTGAATCCGTACGAGCCGCACCGCCCGATCAGACTCGTCTACCGTCAACGGTTGATCCTTTTCCGCCCGGTGGCGCCTGGTCCGTTGCGGGATGACAAACTTTTCGATCTCCTGATCGCTCAGCCCAGCGAGCGAAAGTCCTCTCAGTGCGGCAAGCGGCAGTCGGCGTCGCACGATCATGGCAAGGTCTGCCTGGGAAGTTACCTCCGTCCCGAGCACCGGGGCTCCTCCCAGCTTGCGGGCGATTTCGCTAATCACTGTGACAGGCATGGACATGGCAAAAGCTCAGCGGCAACATGCCTGATATGTTAGGGCAGATTGCCGCGATTGCAAGCCGGACCGCAAAGTAATTTCGGTGCCGCTTCGCGGAAACGAGGATCCCGACTGCTGGAACGTCACGCCAGCTTGCCTAGGCGATGTCGTCGCGAATGCAGGCCTTCAGATGGCCATCTGACGTTGCCCGCAGCGGCGGGACGATGCCGGCACAAGCGTCTATGGCGACCGGGCAACGGGTTCGGAAAACACACCCGGTTGGCGGATTTGCGGGGCTTGGGATGTCGCCCTTCAGCACCTGCCGGGTCTGCTTGGCCAGCGGGTCGAGCGACGGAATGGCCGACAGCAGCGCGCGCGTATAGGGATGCTGTGGCCGAGCATAGAGCGCGGCCGCCGGTGCAACTTCCATGATGCGCCCGAGATAGAGAACGATCACCGTGTCGCAGATATATTCGACGACGGCCAGGTCATGCGAAATGAACAGCATGGTGAGACCGAGCCGGATCTGCAGGTCGCGCAGAAGATTTATGATTTGCGCCTGAATGGAGACATCGAGGGCAGAGACCGGCTCATCGGCGACGATGAATTCGGGTTCGAGCGTAAGCGCCCGGGCGATGCCGATGCGCTGACGCTGCCCGCCCGAAAATTCGTGGGCGTAGCGGTCATAGGCATCGACTGGCAACTCGACCGCAGCAAGTGCTTTCTCCGCCCTCGCCCGCCGCTCGGGCCTGTTGCCGATGCCCTGAATATCCAGGCCTTCGGTCAGGATCTGCCCGATGGTCATGCGCGGCGACAGGCTGGCGAACGGATCCTGGAAAATATACTGCATCTTGCGGCGCTGGCGAGCCAGCGGCCCGGCGTTCAGCTTGGTTATATCGACGCCGTCAAATCTTATTTCGCCGGACGTCGGCTCGATGAGACGCAGCACCGAGCGGCCGATCGTGGTCTTGCCCGACCCGGATTCGCCGACGAGGCCGACCACCTGGCCGCGCGCAATATCGAAGGAAATATCATCCAGCGCCCTGACGATGGGACCGCGCGAGAACGCCGTCGGCGAAAAATGCTTGGTCAGGTTCCTGACCGAAAGGAAGGGGGCATCCATTGTCAGAGATCCTCCCAGCGCAAACAACGGCTTTTCTGGGTCGACGTCGCAGCGAACAATGGCGGTACAGCAGCGCGGCAGGCATCGATAGCCAGGGCGCAACGCGGCGCGAAGGAGCAGCCCTTGGGCAGCAGAGCCAACGACGGAACATTGCCGGCGATGGTTGGAAGCGGCGTTCCCGCTGCCTTCAGCGTGGTGGCTTGGCCAAGCCGTGGCACCGAACGCATCAGCCCGGCGGTGTAGGGATGACGCGGACGGGTGAACACCTCGCTCACCGGACCCGATTCCACGATGCGCCCGGCATACATCACCGCGACCCGGTCGGCGATCTCGGCAACGACGCCGAGATTGTGCGTTACGAACAGAATGCCCATGCCGCGTTGCGCTTGCAGCTCGGCCAGCAGGTCGAGAATCTGGGCCTGGATGGTGACGTCCAACGCGGTGGTCGGCTCGTCGGCGATCAGCAAGGTCGGATCGCAGGACAAGGCCATGGCGATGGTGGCGCGCTGGCGCATCCCTCCCGACAACTCATGCGGGTATTGCCGCGCCCGCCGATCGGGATCGGGAATGCCGACCTGAGCCAGCAGCCGCACGGCGTCGGCGGCCGCATCACGATGCGACTTGCCGAGATGGATGCGGATCGGCTCGGCGATCTGCTCGCCGATAGTGTAGACCGGATTGAGGCTGGTCATCGGCTCCTGGAACACCATGCCGATGTCGTTGCCGCGCACCTTACGCAGCGACTCAGGATCGAGGCCGGTCAGCTCGGTGACTGTGCCGTCCCTGCGCCGCAGCGCGATCGATCCGTCGGCGATGTGTCCGATCTTCTTCGGCAGCAGGCCGATGATCGATAGGCTGGTAACGGACTTGCCCGATCCGGATTCGCCGACGAGCGCGACCGTTTCACCCGATCCGATCGTCAGATCGACGTCCTGCACGGCGGCGATGTCGCGTCCGGCGATACGGAACACGGCCCGCAGACCGGAAATCGAGAGAATCGGAGCGTCCACGGTCAGCGCATCAACCCGACGTCGCGCAGGATGATTTCGACCTTTGCGGTTTCCTCGTCGTTCAAGCTGCGCTGTGGCCGCGCCATGGTGTTGGAGGCGATGATGCCGAGGCTTTTCATTGCGGTCTTGAAGGCGCCGACGCCGGCCGAGCCGGCGCTTGTCCTGCCGAGCGAGATCCAGACGATCTCGAACAGCTTCAACAGCCGCTCCTGCTCGAGGCGGGCTTCGGCGTGCTGACCCGCCTGCATCAGGTTCCACAGCTTGACGTAGCCGTGCGGATCGACATTGGCGAGGCCCGGCACGACGCCATGCGCGCCCATGGCAAGCACGCTGTCGACCAGGATCTCGGAACCGGTCATGCCGAAAAAATTCGGATCGTTGGCCATGTCCTTGAGCACATAACGCAGATTGCCGTCATCGCCGCTGGAATCCTTGATCCCCGCGATAACCCCCTCGCTGGCAAGGCCGACGGTGGTCTTGCGCTCTAGCTTGACATGAACGCAGACCGGAATGTCGTAGGCGATAATGGGGATGTCGACCGCATCCTTGATATAACGGAAGTGATCGCCGATCTCGGGCTGGCTGGTGCGGGCATAAAAGGGCGCGGTGACCACGACGGCGTCGGCGCCGGCCGATCTGGCTACCTTGGCGTGGTTGATGACACGATCGGTCGTCGGGTCGATGACCCCGGCGAAGATCGGAACGCGGCCATTGTTGACTTTGACCGCATGCTCGATGATGGCCCTGCGGCCGGCCTCGTCATGGAAGACGACCTCGCTGGTCGAGCCGAGCACGAACAGCCCGTGAATGCCGCCGGCGAGCAGGTTCTCGATGGTCCGCGTGAACGACGGGAAGTCGACACTGAAATCGGAATGGAGCGGGGTGACGACAGGTGGCACGACACCGGTAAACAGGGGCATTTTGAAAACCTTCAGGTTCAGTTGAGATCGGAACGGGGATCGAATGCATCGCGCAGGCCGTCGCCGATGAAGTTGATGGCCAGAACGGTGAGCACGAGCACGGCGCCGGGAAACATCCATTGCCAAGGATATTGCTCGAGCACCACGGTGGAGCGGGCGAGATTGAGCATGTTGCCCCAGCTGGCTTCGGGCGGCGCGATGCCGAGGCCGAGGAAAGAGAGGCCAGCTTCGAGCAGAATGGCGTTGGCGATCTGCAAAGTGGCGTAGACGACAAGAATGTCGATGCAGTTCGGCAGGCCGTGACGGAACAGGAGATGCGGCAGTCCTGCCCCCATGCCACGGGCGGCGACGACGAAGTCGCGCTCGCGCAGCTCGAGCAGCCGGGCGCGCACCATGCGCGACAGCACCGGCCATGAGAGCAGCGAGATCACCAGGATGGTCGGCGCGATGCCGGTGCCGGCAATCGAAGCGAGCACGAGCAGGAAGATCACCGGCGGCAGCGTCATTGCGAGATCGACGAAGCGCATCACCGTGCCGTCGACAACACGCCCGCCGAAGCTGGCGACGGCGCCGACTAGGAAGCCGATGACGATCGAGATGGCGACCGAGCAGACGGCGACCAGCAGCGAGATCCGCCCGCCTTGCAGCAACCGGGCCATGACGTCGCGGCCGACGCCGTCGCTGCCTAGCCAATGAATGGCCGACGGCCCCTTGTTGATCGCCCTGAGATCGATCGCGTTGGGGCTGAACGGCCACCATAAATGATAGGTCGAAACCGCCAGCAGGATAGGGATAACGATAAACAGACCGGCGCGCGCCGCACGATTTTCAAAGAAGCGGTCGAGCGCGCGGCGGAGCGGTCCTTTGGTTTGCGGCACAGCTGTCGGATCTGGCGCGGTGATCGTCATCACGACACCTGAATGCGCGGATCGACGACAGCATAGACGATATCGGTCAGGAGATTGACCAGAATGACGCAGATGCCGATTACCAGGGTGGCGCCCATGATCACCGGGTAATCCCTTGTGCCGACGGCGTTGACCAGCAGCAGGCCCATGCCCGGCCAGTTGAACACGCTTTCGAGGAAGATGGCGCCACCGATCGCGATGCCGACCGTCGACCCGATCAGGGTGATAACCGGCAGAAGCGCATTGCGGGTCGCGTGCTTGATGATCACCCAGAACTCGCGCACTCCCTTGGCGCGCGCGGTCCGCACATAGTCCTGGTTGAGCACTTCCAGCAGCGATGCGCGCATGTAGCGCATGATCAGCGCGGCGTGTCCGATGGACAGCAGGCAGGCGGGCAGGACGAGGTGCGCGAGCACGTCCGATATGGAAAAAGGTGCGCCGGCGGTCTGCATGCCGCCTGATGGCGCCCAGCGCAGCAACACCGAGAAGAAGTACAGTCCGAGAAGTGCCGTCAGAAAAGCCGGGCTGGAGATGCCGATGAAAGAAACCACCGACAGCGCGATGTCGGGCAGCGCGTTACGGCGGACGGCACTGAAGATGCCGGCGGAAATGCCGAGCACGATGGCGATGGCCAGGCCGGTGCCCATCAAGAGCGCGGTCGGGCCGATGCGCTCCATGACCAGCGGCAGCACGGCAACGCCGCTGCGCTGGATCGAATAGCCGAAGTCGCCGCTGAGCGCGGCGCGAAGCCAGGCGAGGTATTGCACGGGAAGCGGCTGGTCGAGCCCAAGCCGGTCACGCAGGACTTCGAGGTCGGAAGCAGACATCGGGCTGGACGGGTTGATATACGCGTCGATCGGATCGCCGGGCGCCAGTCGCAAAAGGATGAAGATGAGGACGCTCAGAGCGACCAGCATCAGCAGTCCTGTAGCGCTGCGGCGGGCAATGAAACTCAGCATTGGCTGTCCGTGGTGATGGTGAGCGGAGCCGGCATCAGGCCGGCTCCTTGCAAAGGTGGGCCTGGAGTGGCCCGCCAGGCGTTTTTTTACTGGATGTCCCAGCGTTCCGGGTGAGCCGCGAAAGGACCGCCGGCAGGCGCCGGCGTCCAGACAAAGTCACGCAGTTTGTTGGAGGCGACGCCATAGCGATTGGCTACCCATAATGTCGCCCAAGGCAGATCCTTGTTCATCACCTTGCAGACTTCCTGCCAGGATTGATCGATCTTGGCCGGGTCGGTCTGGCCGAGCGCGGCGTCCAATGCAGCGCTCAGGTCGTCGAACTCGATGCGCATGGTGTTGAAGCCTGCCGGCGGAATCTGGGACTTGTTGAGACCCGGGCTGATGCCAGCCGGATTTGGACCGTTCTGCAGGCCGGCATAGACCATCGCAAACGCATTCCAGTCCGGCGTGCCTTCCTTGTAGACGATGCCGTTATAGGTCGGCGTATCGACGACACGCGGCACAACATTGATCCCGACCTCGGCCAGCATCGACTGTATGGCGGCCATCACATTGGCCGCTTGCGGCGAGCCGTAATAGGTCAGCAAGGTGATGGGCTTATCGCCGTTGATCTTGTCCCAGCCCGCCTCAGCAAGCAGAGCCTTGGCCTTTGCCGGATCGTAAGCATAGGTCTCGAGGCCTTCGGGAAGCAGATGCGGCGCGACGTAGCCGCAATTGGCCGGTTTGGCCGCCCCGCCATAGAGGCTCTCGATGATGGCATTGCGATCGATCGCGTACATGATCGCCTGGCGGACGCGAACATCCCTGAAGAGCTCGACCTTCTGGTTGAGCCCGATGTAGTTGACTACATAAGAAGCGCCCTCGATCACCTTGAAATTGCTGTCGCTTTTGAAAGATACCGCGTCGTCGGGCTCGACATAGGTGAACTGGATCTCGCCGGCGCGCAGCGCGGCAACGGCCGCCGCCGGGCTCTCGAAATACCGGTTGATGAGCACGTCGGCCTTCGGCTTGCCGCCGCGATAGTCGTCATCCGCGGCCAGCTCGACATATTGATCGCTGACATAGCGATTGAATTTGAAGGGGCCGGTGCCGACCGGAGTGGTGGACCACCAAGTGCTTGTGGCCAGCGTTTCCGGTGGCATCGCGGCCAGGGCATGCTCCGGCAGGATCATCACCTGCGAGAGAATGGACAGGAACGAGCCGTTGGGCTTCGACAGTTTGACGACGACGGTGCGGTCGTCCGGCGCGTCGACCGACGCGATATCGCCGAGACGCGCGGCAAACAGACTGCCGGACGCTTTGTTCCTGGCGAGCTCAAGCGTGAACTTGACGTCCTTGGATGTGAACGGCTTGCCGTCGTGCCAGGTCTCTTGGACAAGGTTGAACGTATAGGTCAGCTGGTCGTCGCTGACCCTGTAGTCCTTGGCCAGATCGCCTTCGAGTTCGGTCAGGTCGGAGTTGTAGATGACCAGCGGTTCAAAATAGGTGCTGAGCCAGGTAAAGCCGCCGGTCGCAGCCAGCGGATTGAAGTTCTTGGGAAAGCCGCCGGGGCCGACGTCGAAGCCCCCGGTTATGGTCTTGGCACCCTGTGCCTGGACGCTGGTGGCAAGGCCGATGCCGCCGAGCAGCAGCCCGGTGACGGCCAGATGACGAGCGATAGTCTTGATGCGCATGGTTTCCTCCCTTGGCATTGTCAGGTAGTTCGGCGTTTGGTCAGGTCGTTCGGTTTTTGGCGATGACTTGCTGAATCCCCCTGTAGTGATCGTCGAGGCGCTGACGCGCCCGGTCGACATCCTTGGCGGCAACGGCCTCGACGATCTCGTGATGGTCGCGCCACGTCGCCAGCGGTGTCGGATTGTCGAGGCTGGTGAAGTTCGAGGCCTTGTTGAACGCCACCCAGAAGATGTCGATCAGCGCGCTCAGCATGTGATTGTTCTGGCAGCGGAACAGCAGCTGATGGAATTGCTGGTCCTCTTCGGCAAAGCTCTCCTGGCGCTCGGCGCGCCGCCGCATGCTTTCGGTCAGCTGGCGCAGCGCGGCGATGTCTTCGGCGCTGATCATCTCGATGGTCTTGGCGATGAGGCCGGTTTCAAGGACGCGGCGGATCTCGCGCAGCTCCTCCACGTCGCGCAACGAATCCTGCAGGCCATATGCCAGATTATCCAGCAAGGGCTTGAACGAGAATTCCTTGACGAACACGCCGATACCGCGGCGCGTCTCCAGAATGCCGATCGACTCCAGCGCCTTGATAGCTTCGCGCACCGAGTTGCGGCCGACGCCGAGCCGCTGCGCCAGGAAGGTCTCCGGAGGCAAGGGATCCCCCGCCTTGAGCTTGTTGCTCTGGATATATTTCCTGAGGCTCTCCTGCACGCTGACGTGAAGCAGCGGCGGTCTGGTCAGCGGCTCGATCGACTTAGGTTCCGAGATCGGCTTGGGTTCTGAGATCAACTTGGGTTCCGGCATTTTGCTCCCAGCGCCGCTTTAATTGCGCCCGATGGCGCGTCGCAAAGCGGTCGATGCTTGTAGCATAGCGACTTGTAGGATATCCTGCAAGTAAGAGGATTCGTCACTGAAATGAAGATTGTCCTGGCCGGATCGAGCCATTGGCACGCCGAAATGCATCTCGACGCAGCACACTCTTGTGGCACTGAGATTGCCGGCATTTGGGATGAGGACGCGGAACATGCGCGCGCCTTCGCGGCGCGTCATCATTTGCCGCTCATCACCGATTTCGCGAAAATCCTCTCCAGCCCGCCGGACGTGATCCTGCTGATGGGACATCCTTCGACGGTGCCCGCGCGGGCGCGAGCCGTCATCGAAGCCGGCATACCGCTAATCCTGGAAAAGCCGGCGGCGAGCAGCACTGGAGTGTTGGCCGCGCTGCGCGACCTGGCGAGGCAGCACCAGGCCTTTGTCAGTGTTCCCCTGCCCAACCGCTTTGGGCCGGCCGTCATTGGCTTTGAAAGGCTTCGCCAGCAAGGCCGCGCCGGTGCGGTTGCGCATTGCCAGTTCCGGCTGGTCAATGGCCCGCCGCAGCGCTATGCGGCCGACGGTGTCGCCTGGGTCGTGGATCCGGCGATCGGTGGCGGCGGCGCGCTGAGGAACCTCGGCATACACGGCATCGACGCCGCGCTCAGCCTGGCAACCGCCGGGCTTAGGCTGAAAGCCGTTTCGATAGAGAACCGCATTCACCATACCCCCGTCGAGGACCATGCACTGCTCGTACTGGAAGACGCTGCCGGAGCGTTGTTCGTCGTCGAGGCGGGATATACTTTCGCTTCGATGCGCCCCGGCGGCGATTTCGAATGGCGCATCGTCAGTGAGAATGCGACCCTCATCGACTATGGCGATCGCGCCATCTGTGCGACGCTCGACGATGGCGCTATCGTCGACTTGCCGATCGAATTGCCGGCGACGCGGTATCGGCTATGCATGAGCGACACGCTCGACCGGCTGGCCCGAAAGGCGCCGCCGGCGACTTCAATCGATGACTATGTTGCGGCGATGTCGCTGATCGACGCCGCGTATGAAAAGGCAGGACGATGATTGGAATAGGCATTATCGGAGCGGGCGATTTCGGCGCGGCCCATGCGAGGGCAATCAAGGAGGTGCACGGCCTGCAACTCGTCGCATCGTGCCGCGGCAATAACGACGCCCTGGCCGGCTTCACCAGCGAACACGGTGGTCGCGGCTACACCGACTGGCGCAAGCTGCTGGACGACAAGGATGTCGACGCTGTCCTCATCGCCAGTCCTCACCATCTCCATGCCGAGATGGCGATCGGCGCAGCAGAGGCCGGCAAGCACATCATGCTCGAAAAGCCGATGGCGCCGACGGCGGCGGCCTGCGATGCAATCAACGCCGCCGTGGTCGCCGCTGGCGTCAAGCTCATGATCGCCCATCTCATGCATTTCGCCCTGCCCTGCACGGCGGCCAGGCAAATACTGGAGGAAGGAGCGCTCGGCCGGCCGCTCATCGGATCGAGCTGGATCATCAAGCTGTGGATGGAGCACAATCGCCGCGACTGGCATCTGCGCAAGGCAACCGGCGGCGGCATGCTGTTGACGGCCGGCATCCATGCGCTCGACCGCCTGGTCTGGCTGATGGATGACGATGTCGTATCGGTGAGCGCCATGCTCGGCGCCAAGTTCCATGACCAGGAAGCCGACGACACCGCCCTGGTCGGTCTGCGCTTCGCCGGCGGCGGCATCGGCCAGGTGCAGAGCATCGGCTATCGCAATGGCGCGACTACCTACGCCATGGACCTGGTCTGCGAGCAGGGAACGCTGCGCATCGACATGGACCGCGGCACGATGCTTGGCCGCGATACGGTCTGGACCGACCTGCCAGGCTCGTTCGAGCCGAACTGGATGCATAACGCGCTGGTGCGCGAATGGACGGCGATGCGCGATGCCATTGCCGACGACAAGCCGGTGCCGGTCGACGGTGCCTATGGACGCAAGATCATCGGCATTATCGAGGCCGCGTTTGCGTCGAACGAAACTCGCCGCGAGCACGAGATCGCCGGTGCGCGCTGAGCCCGACGATCACCTGACCCACTTGCCTGCACAGGCGCCGCGCGGCGTCTGGGGCGCGGTGATGCTGGCCATTGACGATCGCGGAGCAATCGACTGGAACGCGACGGAAGAGACGATCGCGCGGCTTTGCGCGGCCGGTGTCGACGGCATCTATTCCAACGGCACGGCCGGCGAGTTCCACTGCCAGACCGAGCCTGAGTTCGATCGGCTTTGCGACCTGGTGGCCGCGATAGCCGGCCGCGCGCCCCTGCCCTTCCAGATCGGCATCAGCCAGTCCAATCCGCGCGTCGCGCGCGAGCGGTTGATGCGGGTGTCGGCGCTTCGCCCGACGGCAGTGCAATTCACCTTGCCCGACTGGTGGCCACCCAGCGACGACGAGGTCATGCGCTTCGTCAGCGGTCTTTGCGAGACCGCGCCTGACATGTCGCTGGTGCTCTACAATCCACCGCACGCCAAGCGCCGCCTGACACTCGAAGGCATCGCCAGGCTGCGTGCAGCGGTGCCGTCGCTGGCCGGCGCTAAGCTGCCGGGCGGCGACGCCAACTGGTACGCCGACATGCGCCGCGAACTGCCGGGATTTTCGGTCTTCGTGCCCGGCCATACGCTGGCGACGGGATTTGCCCAGGGCGCCCACGGCAGCTATTCCAACGTCGCCTGCCTCAACCCGAAGGGCGCGGTGACGTGGTGGCAGATGATCCGCACGGATGCGGCAGCCGCTGCCAAGGTCGAGACGCGCATACAGGCCTTTCTCGCCACGCACGTTCTGCCTTTTCGCGCTCGCTACGATGTCAGCGATGCGGCGCTCGACAAAGCGATGGCGGCAGCCGGCGGCTGGGCGCCGCTTGGCTCGCGACTGCTCTGGCCTTACAGCTCGGTTCCCGACGAGGCGACCGCGACGCTGGCCGAAGTCGCACGCACGGCCTTCCCCGAATGGTGGGAGTGAGCGGCGGTTAATCGAGTGCGCCTGCCCTGATCCAAAAGGAACAACCATGGCCTTGTTCCGGGTTTGACGCACGGCGGACTCGTGATCATGCTGGACCGATGACAAGAGGTGTACTGCTTGACCTCGCAGGCGTCATCTATGATGGCGAGACCGCCATATCAGGCGGAATCGACGCCGTTGCGCGTTTGCGCCAGTCCGGTTTGGCCGTACGCTTCGTAAGCAATACCACGCGCTCGTCGAAACAAGGGGTTCTCGAACGTCTGGAGGCGATGGGACTCACCGTTACCAAGGCAGATGTTTTCACGCCGGCGCACGCTGCTCGCGAATGGCTGCTTCGCAATGGCCGTGCGCCATACTTGTTGGTTCACCCCGGCCTTGCGCCGGATTTTGACGAGCTACCGGATCGCGACAAGCGCGCCGTCATCGTCGGCGATGCCGGAGACGCCTTCACATATGCGGCGTTGAATGACGCGTTTCGTGAGCTGAGTGCGGGGGCCGAATTGCTGGCCCTTGCCACCAACCGGACGTTTCGGGACGCCGACGGCGGACTCAGCCTCGATGCAGGGCCATTCGTCGCGGCATTGGAATTTGCCTCCCTGAAACGCGCAACTGTCCTCGGCAAGCCCTCGTCGGCATTCTTTCTGTCGGCGCTGGCAAGCATGGACTGTCCGCCGGATCAGGCGATCATGGTCGGCGACGACGCCGAGGCCGATATAGCTGGCGCCCTGCGCGCCGGAGTTTCGGGCGCATTGCTGGTGCGGACAGGCAAATACCGGCAGGGCGATGAAAAACGGTTTGATCCGCGCCCGACCGCAACCGTCGCCGATCTCGCGGCGGCAACCGACTGGATCATTGCGCGCCGAGACTGATTGCGCAGGCTGAACCGGCCGCACAGCGCCCGCAGCCCGGACCTTGTGCTGCGCGGAATGAACGAAGCGCAATTGAATGCTGAGCCACGGAAGGCGGATAACAGCGTGCGCCTCGCTAGAGCAGTTCAGCTTTTGATAGAATCGCTGACCCGCTCTAAGTATTTGTTTTTACGCAATTCCGGACGAAAAACCGCTCCGCGCTTTTCCCGGAATTGCTCTAGGTCATTTGACGCTCCATTTGCACCTCGGCCCCTAGACTTTCGATGTCGCGGAAGATCGAAGCGACAGCCAGCGTGCGCCCTTCGCGCTTGAAGCGGAGCAGGCAATCCTTGGCAAGGATGTCTCCATCGACCACGATCTCGTCCCATTGCGCGGCATGGCCGACGTAGTTGATGGGCACATCATAATGCTGGCTCCAGAAGAACGGTACGGCGACGAATTTCTCGCGATGGCCGAGCATGTTGAGGGCCGCGGTTCGCCCCTGCCTCTCCGCAACCACCCAATGCTCGACCCGAATGTTCTCGCCACTGTGAGGATCTGGCCACCGCGCAATGTCGCCGGCCGCGAAGATGCCTGGTGCGCTCGTCTCCAAAAAGGCGTTCACGACGACACCGCGGTCAAGGATGAGCCCCGCCGTTTCGGCAAGCCCTGTCCGCGGTCGCACGCCGATGCCGGCGACGACGAAATCCGCCGCCAACGTATCGCCACTGCTGAGTTTCACCTTGCTGCCGTCGATGCTGCTCGCGGTGTCCTCGAGATGGAATACGACACCATTCTCCTCATGGAGGGCGCGGATAAAGTCGCCCATTTGCGGACCCAGGATCCGTTCCATGGGCCGTTTTTCCGGCGCCACGACATGAACTTCGATCTCGCGCGAGCGCAGGGCCGCGGCAACCTCCAGACCAATGAAACTGGCGCCAAGCACGACGGCGCGGCGCGCAGTCGTGGCTCGCTCGATGATCGCCTTGCAATCTGCGAACGAGCGCAGCCTGTGAACGTGTGGTTGGTCGGCGCCCTGTATGGTCAGGCGAACCGGTTCGGCTCCGGTCGCAAGGAGTAGCCTGTCGTAAGGAGTCCGTGTCCCGTCCGCGAGCACAATTTCGCCAGAACGTGTATCGATGCTGGCGACGTTCGCGTTGAGACGCAGGTCGATATCGTTCTTCGAGTAGAAGCTTTCTCCGCGGAGCGGAATCCAACTCTCCGGTGCTTTGCCGGCGAGGTAGTCCTTGGAAAGATTGGGCCGATCAACGGGCGGCGCTTCGTC
Organism: Mesorhizobium sp. M6A.T.Ce.TU.002.03.1.1; assembly: GCF_003997275.1. Classification (NCBI taxonomy): domain Bacteria; kingdom Pseudomonadati; phylum Pseudomonadota; class Alphaproteobacteria; order Hyphomicrobiales; family Phyllobacteriaceae; genus Mesorhizobium; species Mesorhizobium sp. M6A.T.Ce.TU.002.03.1.1. Next base: position 120,658 of record NZ_RZTI01000003.1, on the reverse strand, counting down.
GTTGCTGAGCATGACAATGCTGCCTTGATAGTGTTCGCGCCGCAGTTTTTCTGCCGCCGCGAAACCGGCCGCGCCGCCGCCGACAATGACGATTTTCTCTGGAACCTGGCCGGAGCTTCCATTGCGCGGCTTGGATACCGTCCGCTTGCGCTTCTCGCCCACGAATATCCGATCATCGCGTTGTTCCACCGACCAGCACGCGAGTGGACTGAAAGCAGGGGCACGCAAGGCCTCGCCTGTACGCAAATCGAAGCACGCGTGATGCCAGGGACACCGGACGGTGTCTTCCACCACCAGACCGTCGACGAGCGGCCCGCCATAATGTGTGCATGTCGCCCCGATGGCGAAGACCTCGGCCCCGCGGCGCACCAGCAGCACCTGCTCATCGCCGCAATGGCCGAGAAGCTTTCCGCCATCGGGAAGGTCGGATAACGCGATGCCCTCGACCAGATCCGGCCCGTTTGGTTTGGTATGACCTTCAGCCATTTTCCTCTCCCTTGGCGCGATCCGCTGACAAAATCGCCTGTACGCCGAGAAGCGGGAAATCTTCAGGTCACCAGCCTCGGAATACCTTCTGCTTGGCCAGCGCCTTCAGGTTCTCGGACACCGCTTGTGCCCAAACGTCCGGCCGCATCATTCGTTGCCAGTTGGGCAGTACGCGCCGTCGATTCCTGGCGTTTTGGGTTCGCTGCGATCAAGAACATTCGGCGCCTGCTGCCAAATTTGGGGGGGGCGATTCTCATCGGCGGTTTGTCGAAGGTGGCGCTCATCACTCGTTGCCGCGGCTGCAATGGTCGCTTGTCGAACGCATCGCGGACTGAAGAATGACGCCGTCGCGCAAACTTTTTCGCCGGACATGCGTTGTTCATCCTTCAAGCCAAGGAGGCAGCCATGCAGATGAAATCGGAAATCGCCGGCGAGGCCGCCAAGCAGCGCCACATCCAGCGTCGGATCGATGCCAAGGACAAATCTAAATCCAGCGGCAAGCAACAAGGCGCCATGCAGGCCGGAGCACGCAAATATCCCGAGCCGCCCTTTCCAGAGCAGCACCAGCCGAAGCCGGGGCACGAATGGGCGATCGAGCCGGCGCCGCTTTACGACGCGCCATTTTATATCGGATCGAAAAAGCTCGACGGCAAAGTGGCTGTCATTACCGGCGGCGATTCCGGCATCGGCCGCGCAGTGGCCGTGCTCTATGCGCGCGAAGGCGCGGATGTAGCGATCGTCTATCTGTCGGAGGACAAGGATGCCGAAAAGACAAAGAGGGCCGTCGAAGCCGAAGGCCGGCGCTGCATCCTGATCAAGGCTGACGTCAGCGAACGCGACCATTGCCACAATGCGGTGGCTGAGGTGGTGAAGGAATTCGGCCGGATCGACGTGCTGGTCAACAACGCCGCTTTCCAGATCCATTCCAGCGAATTCAGCGAGCTGACCGAAGAGCATTTCGACACAACGCTGAAGACCAACCTCTACGGCTATTTCCACATGGCGCAGGAGGCCGTGCCGCATATGAAGCCCGGCTCGGCGATGATCAACAGCGGCTCCATAACCGGCATCGAGGGCTCAAAGCAACTGGTCGACTATTCGATGACCAAGGGCGGCATTCATGCCTTCACGCGCGCGCTCTCGGGCAATCTTATCGAAAAGGGAATTCGGGTGAATGCCGTTGCGCCGGGCCCGGTGTGGACGCCGCTCAACCCATCGGACAAGCAGGCCGGTGACGTGTCGAAATTTGGCGCAGACACGCCGATGAAACGGCCGGCGCAACCGGAGGAGATCGCGCCCGCCTATGTGTTCCTCGCCTCGCCGCACTGCTCGAGCTACATCACCGGCGAGATATTGCCGATCATCGGCGGTTATTGACGGCGGAGTGATACCCGCTCGCCCGGATGCTTGTCGCCCGCTCAGCGATCATGCCTTTTCGGAATGGCGTGCGACCTCGCGTGTGGCGGTGGTAGCGGCGATCTCAGACATGAAATGGTCGACAAATGTATTTCATCGCTTTGGCAACAGACTATGACGGCACGCTGGCGCACGAGGGGATCGTAGCTGAAAAGACGGTTGCGGCTCTCGAACGGGTCAAGAAAAGTGGCCGCAAGCTCATTCTCGTCACAGGACGAGAACTGCCCGACCTCAAGCGCGTTTTTCCCGAGATCGGCCTGTTCGACAAGGTCGTCGCCGAAAATGGGGCGTTGATCTACACGCCTGCCAGCGAGGAAGAACGTGTGATTTCACCGGCACCGGCGCCCAAGTTCGTCGCCAAGCTGAAAAAGCACGGCGTCAAGCCGCTTTCAGTCGGACGGTCGATCGTTGCGACCTGGGAACCACACCAGGCAACAGTTCTTGAAGTGATCAAAAAACTTGGGCTGGAACTGGAAATCATCTTCAATAAGGGCGCGGTGATGATCCTGCCGAGCGGCATCAACAAGGCAACCGGGCTGGCCGCTGCACTTGAGGACCTGCGGCTTTCACCACACAATGTGGTCGGTATTGGCGATGCTGAAAACGACCACGCCTTCCTGCAGGCCTGCGGCTGCAGCGTCGCCGTCGACAATGCACTTGTGGCGGTCAAGGATACAGCAGACCTGGTGACGCGCGGCGCGCGTGGAAAAGGCGTCGAGGAACTGATCGAGAAACTGGTAAAGCGCGATCGGGAACTTGTCCGAAAACGCCGCGACGGCATTCTTCTCGGCTCGGTCGGCGGCGACGAAGTCTATCTGACGCCGACCGACACGGTTCTGATCGCCGGAAGCTCCGGCATCGGCAAATCCACCTTGGCCACCGCGCTGACGGAACGCTTCGTCGAGAACGGCTTTCAGTTCTGCATTTTCGACCCGGAAGGCGACTATGATGGCCTCGAAGGTGCCGTCCGGATAGGCGATGGCTCGAGCGCACCGACAAAGGCACAAGTGCTCGACCTGATCGAGAAGCCGGACACCAGCGTGGTCGTCAATGGGCTGGCGTTACGGGTCAACGAGCGACCGGACTTCTTTGCCGATCTGCTCCCCGGCCTTGGCAGTTTCCGCTACCGTACGGCGAGGCCACATTGGCTGGTCATCGACGAGGCACATCATCTTCTGCCCAAGAAGCGCGACGACACACGCGCCGTCCTATCGTTGGAATTGCCGGGCACCGTCCTGATCACCGTTCATCCGGAAGCGATTTCGACCGATGCCCTGCGCTTGGTCACTGCCGTCATTGCGCTCGGTCCCAAGGCCAAGAATGTCATCAAGGCCTTTTGCCATGAGACGGATACCAAGCCGCCAAAGGATATTCCGTCGCCAAAAGGCGAGCGCGTGTTGTTCTGGCGGCCTCAAACCCGCAAGAAAATTGCCATGGTCAAAGCGATCGAGCCGCGCCAGTCGCTCAAGCGTCACAGCCGCAAATATGCAGAAGGTCACCTAGACGAGGCCGGCAGCTTCTATTTCAGAGGTCCCGACAACGCGATGAACCTGCGGGCCCATAACCTGATGATCTTCGCTCAGATCGCCGAAGGCATCGACGACAGGACTTGGGAGCATCACCTGCGCGCCGGCGACTATTCCGAATGGTTTCGCCATCAGATCAGGGACAAGGAGCTGGCGCGGGAAGCCGCCGAGGCAGAGAAGGACGAAATGCTCTCGGCGCAGGAAAGCCGCAAGCACGTTCTGGATGCAGTACGTCGCCGTTATACGGCTCCCGCCACCGCCCCGGAGGAATAGGGAGCGAAAGGATCGGCCATGAACATCATTCTCGGGGGCACGGGCCATGTTGGTTCTGCTACAGCCATGTCGCTTTTGCAGCAGGGCGAAGCGGTCACCATCGTAACTCGCGACCCCTCCAAAGGCGCCGACTGGACCCGGCGTGGCGCTGAAATCGCGGTGGCGGATGTCCACGACAGCGAGGACCTTCGTCACGTCTTTCGTCAAGGCGAGCGCCTGTTTCTGCTCAATCCGCCAGCAGACCCATCGACCGACACGGACGTTGAAGAGCGCAAGACCGTTGCCGCCATCACTGCGGCTCTTGAAGGATCTGGATTGCGAAAGATCGTCGCGCAATCAACCTACGGCGCTCAGCCCGGCGACCGGTGTGGCGACCTGAACATCCTTTACGGGTTGGAGCAGAAACTGCGCGCCCAGCCGATCCCTGCCAGCATCATCCGGGCCGCATATTATATGAGCAACTGGGATTTTGCTCTTGAAACTGCGGAGCGGAATGGGGTGGTGAACACTTTTTTTCCGGCGGACTTCAGATTGCCGATGGTGGCACCGGACGACCTCGGGCGCGCCGCTGCCCGTCTGCTGAAAGAGCCGATCGAACAGACAGGTATGCACTATGTCGAAGGGCCGGCGCGCTATACTGCATCCGATGTCGCGGCTTGTCTGAGCGACGAGTTACGAAAGGACATTCAGGTCGTGACGGCACCACGGGAAAAGTGGCAAGAGACCTTTGAGAGCATGGGCTTTTCCAGGGCGGCTGCCGAGTCGTATGCGCGCATGACCGCCCTCACTCTGGACGAGCTTGAACTGCCCGCCAATCCCGAGCGTGGCACTGTTTCCCTGCAACGCTACATTTCCGATTTGGTGGCCCGACGCGATTAGCGCCGCAAGGCAGCGGTGACTATCTCTGTGTTTTCAACCCGTTACCGGAGCAAATTATACTATTAAATCCTCTATTCTGATCGGCAGATCGCGGATACGCCTGCCGGTGGCGTGATACACCGCGCTTGCGACGGCGGCTGCCGTTCCGACATTGCCGAGTTCGCCCAATCCCTTGACGCCGGCCGGGTTGACCGCGTGATCGACTTCCGGAACTAGGATCACCTCAAGCTGCTTTATGTCGGCGTTGACCGGCACCAGATAGTCCTGCAGATCGCGGTTGACGTAGCGGGCATGGCGCTGGTCGATTTCGGTCGCCTCGTGCAGGGCTTGGCCGATGCCCCAGATCATGCCGCCCATCAACTGGCTGCGCGCGGTGCGCGTATTCATGATGCGGCCGGCGGCAAAGGCGCCGACGATGCGGGGGACCCGGATTTCCCTCGTGTAGCTGTTGATGCGCACTTCGACGAACTCCGCGCCAAAGGCGTATTTCACCGAATCCTCGTCCTGGTCGCCGCCGTGGAATTCCGCCTGCCCGGCATAGAGCTTCTTCAAGGCCTCCGGCGAGGAACCCTTTGGCGCGAACTCGGCATATTCCTCGAGCGCGCCGATCTGCATCGCCTTGAAGACATCGGACAGTCTGGCCGACTTGCCGCTATCGGCGACGACGGCCTCCTTTTCCATTTCCAACTTTGCGTTGCCGGACCCCGCCAGCGGTCCGCCTTCCCCGACAGCCGCCGCGAAGAGTTTTTCGCGAATCGCGTCGCAGGCTTTCAGAACCGCCGAGCAGACACTTGCGGTCGAAATCGAGCCGCCCGAGACCGGTGCCGGCGGCAGGGTGCTGTCGCCCATCTCGACGCTCACCTTGTCGATATCGACGCCAAGCCGTTCGGCCGCCATCTGCCCCGCCACGGTGCGCACGCCGGTGCCGATCTCGTGCGAGCCGGATTGGACACGAACATGGCCGTCGTCGGTCAGGCGGACACGAGCTGCGCAGGGCGCGGCGGCGGTCGGATAGACGGCGGTCGCGCAGCCCATGCCGACCAGCCAGTCGCCATCGCGCATCGAGCCGACGGCCGCTTCGCGCTTCGACCAGCCGAAGGCTTCGGCGGCCTGGTCATAGCATTTGATCAGCGAACGGCTGGAGAACGGCTTGCCGCCGATCGGCTCCTTTTCCGGCTCGTTGATGCGGCGGAATTCGACCGGATCCATGCCGAGTTCCACAGCCATCTCGTCCATGGCGTTTTCGAGGGCATAGACGTAGGGCGTCTCGGGCGGCGAACGCATGTAGCCGGGTGTGTTGCGGTCCGCATGCACCAGCGACACATGCGTCAGCACCGAGCCGTAATTGTACATGCGGCTGGTCGCCGAGGTGCCGGCGACGACATAGGCGTCCGGCCGCGAGGTCACTTCCCAGCCTTCGTGACCGAAGGCGGTGATGCGGCCATCCCTGTTCGCGCCGATACGGATGCGGTGGCGGGTCTCCGCCCTGTAGGTTTGTGTGTCGTAAGCTTGCATGCGGCTGACCACGCAGCGCACCGGCCGGCCGACGCGGCGGGCCGCGACCGCCACGATCGCCGTGCGGGCGGTCATCGGTCCCTTGGAGCCGAAAGCACCACCGACATAGGGGCTGACGATCCGCACATTGGCTGGGTCGATCTTCAATTGCCGTGCCAGTTCGGTCTTCCAGCCGGTGACGTTCTGGCTTGGCTCATGCACGGTGAGCTGATCGCCCTGCCACCATGCCGTCGTGGAAAAAAGCTCGATCGGATTGTGATGCTGGGTCGGCGTCGAATATTTCTGGTCGATCTTCACCGCAGCAGCAGCATAGGCGGCGTCAAAGTCGCCGGCTTTAAGATCCTCCTTGTACATCGGGCTTTTGCCGGCGGCAGGCTCGATCCCGGTTCCCTGGGAATCGAAGCTGGCGCTGGGCGTTTCTTGCGCATAGTCGGCGCGGATCAACATAGCTGCCTCCGCCGCCGCCTCGAATGTCTCGGCCACAACAAGCGCGATGATCTGGCCGTCATGGAAGATGGTCTTGTCGTGCAGCGGACCGATCGAACTTGCACCGGCATTCCCGAACTTCGGCTTGTCGACTTCGTCGATGTCGCCGACGCTGACGATATCGAGGACACCGGGCACCGCACGGGCCCTCTCGAGCCGGAGGGCGGAAATGCTGCCCCTGGCGATGGTGCTGGTGGCAAGCACGCCGTAGGCGACATTCGCGGTCGCAAGGTCGGCCGGATAGCCGGCCTGGCCGGTAACCTTCAGGCGAGCATCGATCCGGGGAACGGGATTTCCCATGTTCTCTTTCGGAGCGGGGGCAGCTTGGTTCATGATCAGACCTTCATGTCGCGTGTTTCGAGCAAGGCTCGCACCAGAGTGCGTTTGCCGAGCGGCACCTTGAATGCGTTGTGTTCCCTTGGCTTCGCCTCGGCGAATGCGATCTCGGCGGCGGCCTCGGCTGCATCGCGATCGAGCACCTTGCCGTGCAATGCCTCTTCAGCCGCCCTTGCGCGCCAAGGCACGGTCGCCATGCCGCCAAGCGCTATGCGCGCTTGCCTGACCGTGTCACCGTCCATATCGAGAGCGACGGCCGCCGAGGCCAGCGCAAACGCATAAGATTCGCGATCGCGGATCTTCAGGAAGCGCGAGCGGCGGCTCCAATCGCGGAAAGGCACATTGATGGCTACGATGACTTCGTCGGCGGCCAGATCCGTCTCTATGTTGGGCGTATCGCCGGGCAGGTGGTGCAGCTTGGCGAAGGGTATCCTGCGCAAGCCCTCCCTCCCCTCGGCTTCGACGATGGCGTCGAGCGCGATCAAGGCCTGGGCGAAATCGCCGTGATAGGTCGCGATACAGGCGTCGCTGGTGCCGAGGACCGCATGTTGCCGGTTTAAGCCTTCCAAGGCTGCGCAACCGGATCCTGGCTCGCGCTTGTTGCACGGCCAGGACGTCTCGCGAAAATACTCGCACCGCGTCCGCTGCAGCACGTTGCCGGCCAGGCTGGCCATGTTGCGGATCTGGCCGCTGGCGGCTAATTTCAGGCTTTCAGCGAGGAGCGGGCAACGGCGCTTGATCTCGGCCCTGTCTGCCGCCTCGCCCATGCGAACCAGCGCGCCGAAACGGATCGTGTCGTCGCTGATCCTGATCTGCCGCAAGGCCGGCTCGGCCAGACCGTTAAGATCGAGCAGCCGCTCGGGCTGCGTCACGCCAAGCTTCATGTAGTCGGCCAGATTGGTGCCGCCGGCGATAAATTGAGCGTTGGCCTGCGTCGGTGGGACGCGCGCGCCAGCAAAATTCGAAGCTGCGGCGACGGCCGCGGAAACGTTGGTCGGTCTCTCGTAGACGAAGGGGCGCATCTCAAGCCCTCCTGGTCTCGTCTCGCGCCTGGACGATAGCCGCGACAATGTTGGGATAGGCGGCGCACCGGCACAGATTGCCGCTCATATATTCGCGGATATCGTCTTCCGAGCCGGCATGGCCTTCGTTGACGCAGCCGACGGCGGACATGATCTGGCCCGGCGTACAGTAACCGCACTGGAAAGCATCGTTGTCGATGAACGCCTGCTGCATCGGGTGCAGACTCCCGTCGGCGGAAGCGATCCCCTCCACCGTCGTCACTTCGCGACCCTGGTTCATGACGGCGAAGCTCAGGCATGAAAGCACCCGCTTGCCATCGACAAGCACAGTGCAGGCCCCGCACTGGCCGTGGTCACAACCTTTTTTCGTGCCGGTCAGGCCGACATGATCGCGCAGCGCATCAAGCAGGCTCGTGCGATTGTCGAGGGCGAGATTATAGGCCTGCCTGTTGATGCGCATTGAAATCGTCGACAGGTCGCGTGGCCCTACCGAATTGGCAGTTGATTGTTCAGCCGCTTTCGCCGACTTGGCAAGCAGCGGCGCAGCTGCGGCCGCGGAAACGGATCCGGTCATGAAGCTGCGTCGGCTAAGGCTCGGCAATGTGGGTTTGCTGGGGGATTTGGGATCGGACATGGCTGGCTCCAGGCTGGCTGCGTCTCAAGCGGGCCAAACCATCCGCTGAAGGCAATGTTCCCTCCCTCACGCGCCTGTGATCTTTTCTCCTCCAGACGCGCGGTCCAATCGCCGGCTTCGAATTTGGCATCCGGAACCCTGCGGCTGTCATTTCGTTCAAACCCGATTGACAGAAGACGACAACGCAAAAGCCGGGATGGCGTCTGGAGTGAACCCATGAAATCGCAGCTGGTCGCCGAAAGCGCCGGACAAAGGACGTTCGTGGTGGTGCTTGATCCAGGCGAAGAAGCATTCGCGGCGCTTACATCTTTCGCGGTCGATCAGGACATTGGCGGCGCCTCATTGACCGCGCTCGGCGCTTTTGAAAGGGCGACCGTCGGCTGGTTCGACTTCAACCAAAAAACCTATCGGAAAATCCCTGTCCAGGAACAGTGCGAGGTGCTCAGCGCGATCGGCGATGTTGCGATCGGCGACGACGGCAAGCCCAGCCTTCACGTCCACGCGGTGCTCGGCTTGCGCGACGGCAGCACGAAGGGCGGACATCTGCTCGAAGGCATCGTTCGGCCGACACTCGAAGTCACTTTGGTGGAAGCGCCTGGCCACCTGCGGCGCAGGAAGCGTCCGGAACTCGGCATCGCCTTGATCGATCTGGATGCCTGAAGGCCAAATGCGGATCAGGCCAGGTCCGCTTAATTGCGATCCGGCCTGATTATCTGTTTTGTTTGATTTGCTTGACGTCCGCGGGCGTCTCGGGTGCGGGCTCCCAGCCGAACACACTGCGCCCGCCGAGCAGATGCGATTGGTCGAACTCTCCGGCAACGATTTCCTTCAGGCTGGGACCGGTGACATAGCGTTCGACCTGCCGCGACTGGTCGTCCAGCCGCTTCAAGGCACCGATTTCTTCGTCGCGGCCGAGTCTGGCCTTGTGAACGGCGGATTTCAGCACGCCGATCGTCTCGTCATAGACCTTCAGCGGCACAGGGAATGGATGCCTGTCTTTGCCGCCATGTGCCAGCGAGAAGCGCCCAGGATCGGAAAAACGGCACGGCGCGCCATGCAGAACCTCTGCAACCAGCGCCAGCGCCCGCACCGTGCGCGCGCCGACGCCGGGGACCAGAAGAAGTTCGGAGAAATCGGCAGGGCCACGCTCGGCAGCCGCCGCCATATTCCCATGAAGACGGTGCATGACGACATCGCTTTCGCGAACGTCGTGGTGTGCCGGCATGACGAGGTGCGGCAGCATTGGCTGGTCCGGTTCCGGCGCCGTAGCCACGTCACGCTCAAGCGCGGCGAATTCCCTCAGAATGCGATCCGGTCCAAGATCCTGCAGCAGTTCCAGCTGCCCCTTGCGCGACGCGTCGGCCCGGCGGTCGGTCAGGTTGACGATTTCGCCCTGGTTGGCGCCCTCGATGGCGGCATGCGGCTGGTCGACGAAGCTCTTCAGGCCCTCGGACAGCCAGTGATAGCGGCGCGCCACCTTGCTGTCGCCATTCATGCCCTGCTGGACCACGACCCAGTCGCCGTCATCGGTCACGATGAAGCCATGCAGATAGAGATCGAAGCCGTCCTGAACGGCGGCACTGTCAACCTTGGCGACGAGCCGGCTGGCCGTTGCCAGGCCTGCTCCGTCGAAGCCGACGCGCTCGCCGATGACCGCAAGCTCGTGCGGGGTCTTGCGCGAATGCGCGCCGCGGCCACCGCACACGTGAATACCGAGTTCGCCCGAGAGCGGAGTCAACCCGCGTTTCAAGGCGCCGATGACGCTGGTCGTGATGCCGGAGGAATGCCAGTCCATTCCCATCACGGCGCCAAACGACTGGAACCAGAAGGGATGCGCCAACCGGCGCAGCAGCTCCTCGCGGCCGTAGTGGTGAATGATCGCCTCGCACATGACCGCGCCAAGGCGCGTCATACGGTCGCCGAGCCATTTCGGCACGCGTCCGCCATGAAGTGGAAGGTCTGCGCTTCCCGATCGTTGTGCCAAATCTTGCTGCCTGTTCCCGATCTATGCCTTGCGCTCAACAGATAGGTATCGAAACCGGCGAGAAGAAGCGATGACGCCTTTTCGAGCTGGCGATGCTGTCGGTCTTGGTGCCCGGCCGGCTTGGCATCCACTGTAGCGGTTATCGCGCTTCGCTGAGGAGATCAAACTGCTCGATCTCGCAATGCTTACCCACCAGTGTCAACAAATCCGTCGACGGCGGTGCCCTGTCAGGCCGCCTCCAACTGATTTCGAACGACATCACGGGGCTGCCGCGATCCGGGCGCCGCTCCATTCCAACCAGGCGTGCCCGATAACCGGAAGGGCCGATGATCGCGTCAAGCTCTTCATGATCCGCCGCCTTCCAGGTGAGCGCCAGTGTAGCATGATGCTCGCGCGGTATCACCAGATCGACCCATCGGCGGCGTTTACCGGTTACCGATCGGCTGGATTTCCGATCGCCGGATCGCGCCGCCTTGAATATCTTCCGACGCGCGGCAGATCGTCGGGAAATTCCACCCACGGCAGCTTCATATCCCAATAGGCATGAGCCTGCGGCGCAAAGCGTTCGGGGTGATCGAAAAAGCCGATCGTCAGATAGAGTTCTTCGGGAAGCCCCTGGTCGAGATAGGCTATGGATGTGCCGCAATCGGCGCAGAAGGTGCGGAGCACGCCCGGGGTTCTTGAGAATGTCTTCGGCGCGCCGGTCAGCAATCTGAATTGGGCCGGGCGATAGCCGACCCAGACGGTCAGCGGGCTTCCTATGGCCTTGCGGCAATCGTCATCGTGATCGGAGCAAATCCAGAACGGGTCGCCATGCATCTCAGCCGTTATCGAACCGCAAAAACAGGAGCCGGTCTCGATCCTGGTCATCGAACCACCGCTTTCGACGGAAGCGAGCGTTGCGGCCGCAGAGTGCGCAGGGTGATCGAATAGCGATGTTCGGCAACCGGCGGGATGCTGTGCTCCCATTCGGTGCGCGCCGGGCCCGTCATCAGGTAAGCCGACCTTGGCTCTAGGGTGATGGTCTCGCGATCCCATCTCGTGCCGTTCTTCCGGCGCAGCCGAAAGCTGCATGGCGCAAGAAGGGAAACGCCGGCCACGGCATCGAAATGCGGCTTGTCGCGATGCCAGCCGATACCGGCGCCGGGTCGGTACTCGTTGATCAAAACCTGCACGAAAGCATCGGCGGGCAGCCGCGCAAATGCTGCCACCTTCTCCCTGAGCGGCATCAGAAAAGCCGGGATCGCCGGCGCCTCGACGACTTTGCGTTGGTCAAAATCGTAGCGCAGGCCAAAACCGGCGACGCGCCGGTTTGCGAGGTGGCCATGAAAGTCGAAAGGCTGGAAGGCGAGACTTTCGAGCTGCCGCACCAGCTCAGCCTCTTCCTCCGCCGTGATCAACTCCGGCTGGTAGTGAAATCCCTCCGGCAGATCGTCGAGCGCACGAAAATCGGGCGCGCCAAACAGGTCGCCTTGGCCGGCGATTTCCGGTTGCTTGGTTTTGAGCGGTGGCATCAATCCTAATTGGTGAAGCCGCCCGGTGGCGGCAAGGCCCTGGAGGCGCCGAGCCGGCCGGATCATCGCCTCCTATCTTTACGAGGCGGAACCTGGATCGCCGGGGCGGGTTATTGCCCAGACGCGTCGAGCGTTGGGAAATGCCTTCAACTGCTATCCAAAGCATGAACTACGATCCGGCGACGAGGACCCTCTCCATATGGTTTGTTCCAAGTGGCAATCGCTACGATTACGACGACGTGCCGCCGCAGACTTACACTGAATTCCGCAAAGCCCCGTCAAAAGGCCGCTTCTTCAACGCGTTCATTCGAGACCGGTATAAGTTCCATCTGGTCGAGCAGAGTCAGTCGGGGTGAGACCCTGCGCCCTTGTTGTCGAGAATGCATCCGGGAAGAGAGGGCTTTCTCGTAGAAACCGGTCGGTCGACCGGTTTTTCATTGCGCCGGCGGCGTACCGGGCTGATCGCCGCCCGTCGACGACTTGGGCGTAGGATCTTTGTCGACCTCGGGACTTTGCTCGACGGTGTTGGTGTTGCTCTGAGTCGGTTCAGTGCTGCTGGTGCTGCCCTGTGTCGGTTCGGCCTCGTTGCTGCAGCCCGCTAAAGCCAGAGCTGCAACCAGAGCCGACAAAAACGACAGTCTCGTCAATGATAGTCTCGTCATGGCCAACCGCTCCCTTCCTGCTCGACAACGGCGGGTCATGAATTTGGTTGCAGCGGAACGATTTGTCTGTGGGCCAGGCATCCGATCATCGCCGTGTAGGCACCAAGGAACAAATCTGCGCGCCGCCACGTTGCATTTCCAGTGCAAACGCTTGTGACAGTGAGGCTGTTGTCTTGGCGCCGAGAGCAAATTGGAAGGGCTTCCTGAAAATTGGAGAACTTAGCTGTCCGGTGGCGCTCTATACGGCTGCCTCGACTTCAGAGCGGATCGCCTTCCACACGGTAAACCGCGCCACAGGCCATAGGGTGCATCGCGCGTTCGTCGACAGCGATAGCGGCAAACCCGTCGAGAAGGACGATCAGGTCAAAGGCTATGAGATCAGCTCGGGTGACTACGTCGTGCTCGAACCGGATGAGGTCGCAGCCGCCGTCCCCGAGAGCGACAAGACGCTGTCGGTCTCGGCCTTCATCGGTTGTTCCGATGTCGACGACGTGTATTTCGACAAGCCGTATTATCTGGCCCCGCCGGACAAACACGCGGAAGAAGCATTTGGGCTGATCCGCGAAGGCATGCGCAGGAAGAAAGTCGCCGCGATCGCCCAGACCGTCCTGTTCCGGCGCGTCCGGACCTTGCTCATCCGGGCCTATGACGAAGGGCTGGTCGCAACGACGCTGAATTTCGACTACGAGGTGCGCTCGGCAGAGGAGGCCTTCGACAACATCCCAGATATGAAGATCACGGGCGAGATGCTCGAACTGGCCGAACACATCATCAAGACCAAGAAGGGCAAATTCGATCCGACCAAATTCGACGACCGTTATGAGGCAGCGCTGGCCGAGCTTGTGAAGGCAAAGCTCGAAGGCAAGAAGATCGCAGTTCCGAAGCAGCCCAAGCGGGAAAAGGTCGTCGATCTTATGGACGCGCTGCGCCAGAGTGCCGGCGGTGGCGGCAAGCCGCCCTCGACCAGAAAACCCGCGGCAAAATCAAAGCCGGCTCGTCACGCGAAGCCGAAGCAGACAGCGCCGCGTCGGAAGGCCGGCTGACCGATGGCGCTCGAGACCTACCGCAAGAAGCGCGATTTTTCCGTCACCCCGGAGCCGCAGGGCCGCAAGGCGCCGAGGACGGGGAACAGCTTCGTCATACAGAAGCATGATGCGACGCGGCTCCACTATGATTTCCGTTTGGAAATGGACGGCGTCCTGAAGAGCTGGGCCGTCACCAAAGGGCCGAGCCTGATCCCCGGCGAGAAGCGCCTTGCCGTCCATGTCGAGGATCATCCCTTGGAATATGGCGGTTTCGAAGGCACCATCCCGAAGGGCGAATATGGCGGCGGCACCGTTATCCTGTGGGACAGAGGCACCTGGACGCCGATCGGCGACGCGCATCGCGGCTATGCGAAAGGCCATCTCGATTTCGAACTTCACGGCGAGAAGCTTGGCGGCCGCTGGCATCTTGTGCGGATGGCCGGAAAGCCGCGGGAGAAGCGCGAGAACTGGCTGCTGATCAAGGGCGACGATGACGCTGCACGCACCGAAGGCGATCCTGACATTCTGGACGAGCGGCCGGAATCCGTCGCCACCGGCCGCAAGATCGAGGATGTCGCCGGCGAAGAGCCCGGCTGGTCTTCCAAGACGGGGCGCATTAGCAAGCGCCGCGGCGGCCGCACGAGGGCCGCTCCCCCGGAAGAGCAGCCCGCCACTGTTGGGATTCCGGAGCCGTCAAAGATCAAGGGTGCCAAGAAGGCAGCGCTTCCCGATTTCGTCGAGCCGACGCTGGCGACCCTCGTTTCGTCCGCGCCGTCCGGAGAACGCTGGCTGCACGAAATCAAATTCGACGGCTACCGGCTGCAGGCACGGATCGAAGCCGGGCGCGTCAAACTGTTGACGCGCAGCGGTCTCGACTGGACGAAGAAGTTCGGAAAGGCGGTCATTTCGGCGCTGGCCGATATACCTGTCGGGACGGCGCTGATCGATGGTGAACTCGTGGTCGAGACATCCGCCGGCGCGTCGGATTTTTCCGCGTTGCAAGCCGACCTCAGCGAGGGCCGCAGCGATCGCTTTCGCTTCTACGTCTTCGACCTGCTTCATCTCGACGGGTACGATCTGCGCGACGTTGCGTTGATCACGCGCAAGCAATTGCTGGAAAAGGTCATTGGTAGTGATAACGGCATCATCAGCTACAGCGGACATTTTGAGGAGGATGGCACGCTGGTCCTGCGACACGCCTGCCGGCTGAGCCTGGAAGGTGTTGTCTCCAAGCTTCGCGATGCGCCTTACCGCGCGGGCCGCAGCAAGAACTGGGTGAAATCGAAATGCTCGGCGCGACAGGAATTTGTCGTGGCCGGCTACGTCCCCTCGACAACCTCGCGCAATGCGATCGGCTCGCTCGTCCTGGGTGTCTATGACGATGGTAAGCTTCATCATGTCGGACGCGTCGGCACCGGCTACACGGCAGCAGTCGCACAGGACCTGTTCAAGAAGCTCGAGCGGATACGCATTCCGTCAAGCCCGTTCGATGAGCGGCTGAGCGCCGAGGAGGCTCGGCAAGCCCGCTATGTCAGGCCTGAACTCGTCGCCGAAGTCGAGTTCCGGGCCTGGACCGCCGACGGCAATCTGCGCCACGCCTCGTTCCGCGGATTGCGAGAAGACAAACCGGCGAAGGAGATCATCCGCGAAACGCCGAAGACGAACAAGGCAGCACCCAAACCTCAGCGCCGGACCGTCAAGCTCACCCATCCCGACCGCCTCTATTGGCCTGACCAGGGCGTGACCAAGGAAGGTCTCGCCGACTATTATGCCGAAGTCTGGCGCCATGCATCGCCCTACATCGTCGGCCGGGCGTTAGCGCTGGTGCGATGCCCAAGCGGCATTTCGGGCGAGCAGTTCTTCCAGAAGCATGCCTGGAAGGGTCTCAATCCCAACATCGTGCTGGTCCACGATCCCAAGGACCCGCCCGACGAGCGGCTGATCAGCATCAATGATCTCGATGGGCTGATCGGCCTTGTCCAGTCGGCGGCGCTGGAGATCCACCCCTGGGGCTCGTTGGTGAGCGATTGGGAGCGTCCAGACACGATCATCATGGACCTCGATCCTGGCGAGGGCGTGAGCTGGGAGGCGGTGATCGAAGCCGCCGTCGAGACGCGCGACCGGCTGAAGGATGCAGGGCTTGTCCCCTTCATCAAGACCTCCGGCGGCAAGGGCCTTCACGTCGTGGCGCCAGTGAAGCCGAAAGCGCAATGGCCTGTCGTAAAGGCCTTCACCAAGGCGATTGCCGACTCCATGGCGTCCGACAGCCCAGGCCGTTACGTCTCGACCATCACCAAGTCCAAACGACGCGGAAAAATTCTCGTCGACTATCTGCGCAACCAGCGCGGTGCGACCGCAGTCGCCCCCTATTCGACAAGAGCACGACCGGGTGCGTCGGTGTCGATGCCGCTTGCCTGGGACGAACTCGGCCCCGGCATCGGACCGGCCTATTTTACGGTCGAGAACACACCAACCCGGCTTGCCTCGCTGTCGTCGGATCCCTGGCAGGATTTTCGAGCAGCAGCAGCGCCGATCGAAGAACCGGGAAGCCGGCGCAAGAAAGCGGCTTGAAAACCGTATACGGAGAGCACGCGCCGCAGGGACTCAGGCGATCTGCTCAAACGTGCATTGCTCCGGAGCCTTGTCCGGCCGCCAGCGCAGGAACTTGGTGCCGTGCCGGAAACGGTCGCCGGTGACATGATCGAAGCGTACTTCGACCACCAATTCGGGCCGGACCGGCTCCCATTCGCCGCTGCGCTCGGTGCTCCAGCGGCTCGGCCCGCCCGGCGCCTTTCCGGTGAAGCCGGGTGGCTCGCGCATGGCTTCGAGTTTGCGGGTAAGTTCGGCCCTGTCGTCCTTGGCGATGGTCGAGGTGAAGCCGACGTGATCGAGCTTGCCGGCCTCGTTGTACAGACCCAGCAGCAGAGAGCCGACCTGCCGGCTGTTGCTGAGATAACGAAAGCCGCCGACCACGCAATCGGCCGACCGCAACCGCTTTACCTTCACCATCGCGCGCACCCCCGGTTGGTACGGACCGTCCAGCCGCTTGGCGACCACGCCGTCTGTCGCCCCATGTCCGGCAGCCCCTAGCCAGGAGCGGGCTTCTTTCACATCGCGCGTACAGTGCGAAAGCACGATGTTCCTGCGGTTTGCCGAAGCGACGAAAGCCTCAAGGATCGCTCGCCGTTTTTTCAGGGTCCGCGCCAACCAGACGGTTCCGTGCTCGTCGCAGAGCATATCGAACAGGACGATGTGCGCCGGGGTTTCCGCAGACAGCTTGCGGATCCTGCTCTCGGCGGGATGAAGCCGCATCTGGAGGGCGTCGAACGATGGCTTGCCGTCGACCGAGATGACGATTTCACCGTCGACGACAAAACGGCGCGACGGCAGTTCCTTCAATGTCGCGACTAGTTCGGGAAAATAGCGTCCGAGCGGCTTGCCTGACTTCGCGCGCAACTCCACGGCGTCATCCTGCCGGAATGCCAGGCAGCGAAAACCGTCCCATTTGCGCTCGTATTGCCATCCCTCTCCTTCGGGAATCGCATCAGCCGCCTTGGCTTCCATCGGAGGCGTATCGAGCGGCAGGGGGAAACCGCGGGTCATCGGCGGGTGCTGTCGAAAGAAGGATTGCGGGGGATGACCTTCATCGTGCTGCCTTTGTCCCCGACCCAGCCTCCTCTCAGACGCCTATTTTCGCTTTCCGGCCTCCGAGCCGATGCTCTTGCGCAGCGCATCCATGATGTTGATCACGTTGCTGGGCGGCGGTTGCTCGGCCTTGGCTTTGGCCGGGCGCTTCTTGCCCTTCTTCTTCGAGGCAATGATCTCCAGCAGCCGCGCCTGGACGGGATCTCCGGTCATGGCGGGATCCCACTGCTTGGTTCGCTCATCGATCAGGGTCGAGACCAAATCCATCATTTTCGAGTCGGGTTTGGCTTCGCTGATCTTGCCAAAATAGTCCTCGGGATCGCGAACCTCGTCGCCATAGCGCAGTGTCCACAGCACGATGCCCTTGCCTCGTGGTTCAAGCATGACGGCGCGCTCGCGGCGATACATGACCAGTCGCGATATTCCGACTGTCCCTGTCGACTGCATGGCGTCGCGAATGACCGAGAATGCCTCCTCTCCGACCGGGTCGTCAGGAGTGAGATAATGGGGCTTGTCGTACCAAATCCAGCCGATGCTGTCGGCATTGACGAACATATCGATGTCGATGGTGCGCGTGCTCTCCAGCCCGACCGCGTCGATCTCATCGTCCTCGAGCAGCACGTATTCGTCCTCACCGCGCTGATACCCCTTCACCTCGTCGTCTTCAGCAACGGGCTTGCCGCTAACGGCGTCGACATATTGGCTGACGACCCGATGCCCGCTCTTGCGATTGAGCGTGTGGAACCGGACCTTTTCGCTCTCGGTGGTTGCGGGCGTCATCGCGACCGGACAGGTCACCAGCGAAAGCTTCAGATAGCCTTTCCAAAAAGGACGTGGCGCCATCAAGGACCCCCGGGGCAGGTGTAAAACAGTCGAACGCGCCAGGGCGATCGATTGTTCCAGCAGCGTTTTTTTCGCGCGCCCAAGACTCGCCAGCAAGAATCCATCATTTTTCCGGCTCGAGACGGAACCGATGAGCGCAAGCGCAGTTCGGAACAGACAAACAGCTCGGCCTCAGCAAGGACCATTTCAATGTCGGAAGCGATCCGGATCGCAATCGGCGCCCCATTGTCGGGAAACGCGGCAGCGCTCGGCGCCGAGATGAAGCAGGCGATCGAGCTCGCGGTCGAGGAGCAGAACGCGGACGGCGGCATTGCAGGCCTTCCCATCATGGTTGAGAGTGCGGACGATCAGGGAAAGGTCGAGACCGGGCGGCAAGTCGCGGACGACTTTTGCAACCAGCCGGATCTGCTTGGCGTCGTTGGTCACTACAACAGCAATGTCACCATCGCTGCAGCGGAGATCTATGCCGCCCACGACCTCCCGATGATCACGCCGATCGCTTCCGACACGGCGCTCACCGAGCGCTCTCTTCCGAATGTCTTTCGCTTCACCAACCGGGACGACCAGACCGGAGCAGCCATTGCCCGTCATCTCTACGACGTCTTGGGCAAGCGCCGCGCCGTCCTGGCCGAAACCGAAACCATGTACGGCCACAGCATGGGCATCGCTTTTTCGCGGGCATTTCTGTCGCTCGGAGGCCGCATCGCCGAGCGGCGAACGGTTCGCGAAGGCAGTCGCGATTTTGACCCGCTGGTCGCATCCCTGCGGGCCGATTTCGATCTGTTGTTCTACGGCGGGAGTTTCGAGGGTGCTTTCATTCTGCGAGCGATGCGGCGCGCGGGTCTCCATCAGCTTTTTGCGAGCGGTGACGGCTGTTGGGACGCGGTGAATTTCCTTGAGCCTGCGGGCGAAACGGCGACATTGGGTGAAGGCGTTCTCGTGCTGTCCGCCACGCCCGAAGTGGGTAGGGTCGCTGGTTCAAGCGATTTCGCCGCGCGCTATGCCGCGCGGTTTGGACCGATCGGCAACTATGCCGTGAATTCCTACGATTCAGCCCGCGTGCTGATCGCCGCAATCAAAAACGCGATCGCTGAATCCAAAGGAAATCCGAGCCGGCGCGACGTTCTGACTGCGATGCGAAAGCTACGCTTCAAAGGCATTGCGTATGGCGATCCCGTGCAGTGGGACAAAAAAGGCGACAACCTGGCCGCCGTCACGGCGCTCCATGTGGTGGAGAATGGCCGATTTCGACAAGTTGCCGAAATCCCGCAGATGCAAAGGGCCCGATAGACGCGGCTTCACGACGGCCGCGGCAATTTTTACCAAGGTGAGACGAAACAATTGCCTCCGATCGCCGTTTCGCCAGCAAGGTGAATTTTGGGCGAGGATGATGAGTGCAACCGGCCCGGATGTTTTCGACAAGACGCAGCAGACCGCGAACATCTAGACACGAGCTCTGCACTGATCCCAGGTCCCGTCCTTGGAAAGGTGAAGACAATGATCTTCGACGCGCCAAAATTCAGGGATCGAACGGATGCGGGGCGCCAGCTTGCCGCCGCTTTGACCGGGTTTGCGGCAAGCGATCCGCTGGTGCTGGCGCTGCCGCGCGGCGGAGTGCCGGTTGGCTTCGAAGTGGCGAAGGCACTCCGTGCCCGGCTCGACGTGCTGCTTGTGCGCAAGATCGGCGCGCCGGGCCATTCCGAATATGGCATCGGCGCGGTCGTCGACGGGGAGAATCCGCAGCTCGTCCTCAACGAGGAGGCGATGGCTCTGATCCAGCCGTCAGACGAATACGTCGAGGCGGAGAAACAACGGCAACTGCTTGAAATCGAGCGCCGCAGAAAGCTCTATCTCGGCAGCAGGCCCGCGGCTTCGGTGCTGGGCCGGACAGTCATCGTTGTCGATGACGGCATAGCGACCGGAGGAACGGTCCGAGTGGCGCTCAAGGCGCTAAGGAAGGATCGCGCCGCGCATGTTGTCTTGGCCGTTCCGGTAGCACCCCAGGACACGCTGGATCTGATAAATGCCGATGTCGACGAAGTGGTCTGTCTCGCCACGCCCGAGCCGTTCGGCGCCGTGAGCCAGTACTATGAGGATTTCGCGCAGACCACGGACGTGGAGGTGGTCCGGCTGCTGCAGCAGGCAGAGCAGTTCGAGAGGAAATCGTCGATGCGATCAGCCGGTTAGAGCGGGATGCCTTAGCTGGACCGGGCATCCCGCTCTAACCGTTTGTTTAGCCGCATTTCTGCGACGCCAGCCCTAGCTCATCGCCACCAGCCGAAGGAGCACGCCATGGCCAGCAAGGACCGACAACAGATGGAGATCGTCGAGCGCGGCGATATTTTCTTTCTCTACCGGCCCAGGGTGGGCCAAACCGATCCAGAAAGTCTTTCCGACGTGCAGCGCTTCTTCGTCATGCTGCGGCCGGAGCACGCGACGAAGGTGCGGCTTCTCGTTGTCGGGCGCAAGCGGCTGCCGGATGCGCATGAGCACGAGCGTAACTGGGGTTTCGTCGGCGCGATTGCAGGTTCCGCCGCCGCGTTGGAAAAGGACCTTCGCGAAGAGAGGTATGACACCAAGACGCGCGGCCGCCAGCGCCTGCCCGCAGCACGCCCGGCGGGCGAAGGCCGTTATCTTGTCGCGCTGCTCAATGGACAATTGCATCTCAGCTACGCACTCGAGCTTCCAGAGCGACCATCCGAGGTGCAACGCGCCTTCAAGATCGCACCGCAGGCAAGCTTCGCGCTTTCGGTGAAGAATCCCGAAAAGCCCAGCCCTCCCGGTTTTGGATTGGGACAGGCTCAGGAGCCGGACTATCCAGACAGGCTTCAGCGGGAATTCCGCGGCCGCAGATTCGCTCGCGAGGACATAACGCTGCTCGACGTGCAGGGCGCCGAATTCATACTTGTCGGCGCGCGAACCGATCCGGAAAAGGCATACAATGTCGAGCTCGACGTCGAGAAGGAGGACGAGCGCCATTCAGAGATGCTGCGCGAACTCAAAATGGCCAAATCTCGCCATCCGCTAGAGCCGCTTTTCAGTGGCGAATGGGCCTGAACCGCACGGTTACCGTGCCCTCCCCTGGAGGGCAGACGACCGCGCCACACGGCGGGTCAGCCGTCAGTCCCGCAAACGATTGGCAGCGTGATCCTGGCGCTGCTCAGTCGCGACCTGCTTGGAATCCAGACCGCGTTCCTTTGTGTGCTGGGCCTTGTCCCGGTTGGACAGGACTTGGTTTTCCTCGATCTTATCCTTGGGGGTCGTGGTCATGGCACCTGTACCAGAACCCTTCCCCTGCGAACCCACTCCGATGTGCTTCTTGCTACCTTTTGCCATGGGCTTTCTCCAATTCGTGTGAGACGACGCAGTGGCTAGCCGTCGGGGGTCAGTCCTCGGGACTCAGTCGTCGGGGCGGTTCTTGTGATGAACGCTCTCCTGATTTCTTCCGCGAAGGATGTTGCGGTCGTCAGGATCGACAAGATCGGGTGTGTCGGGCCTGATTTCCGATCCCTTGCGCAACGCTTCACGTTCTTCTGGCGATCGCTTCAGATCCGCCTCTGCGTCGAAATCCTTGTCGGCGCCCTTCGTGTTCTCCCGCTTTTCAATGATGCGCAATTGCTGCTCATGGGTTCTGCGTCCAGCCATTGGTTCCTCCAAAGTGCCTTGCGTTCGTTTTGATGCCCAGATCGCTGGCGGCAATCGTCGCTTTCCTGGTGATTACAGGCGCCACGGTCTTTGCCGAAGCGGACCAATCGGAGGCCGCCATAATCCGAGCCTGTCCTTATGGCGATAATGGCAGGGTGGCGGGATCGTTCCGAAATGGCGGTCAAATAAAACTGTCCATTGCATATCGGCTCCAGTTGCTTATCCGCACCTGCCATGGTCCGTCAGTCTTCCTCCTCGCGGTACAAGCGCTCGGTCGCCTGCTTGCTCTCCCTACGTTCTGCGGGACCGCGGCGGCGTCGCGTGACGAGTGCGTAGGCGAGCAGGATTGCCAGTATCAGGGGCCCGCCTGCAACGACGAGCAACCACATGCTGTTCTCAAACATGGACCATCTCCTTTCCCTCACAACCGAGAAGGCGCCATAACCGTTCCTGGGTTCTGTGAAATGGCACGATGTTCGCTGCGGACGACGCTCGACAGGCGCAAGCAGAGAACGTGCACTCGGCCAAGGATAAGATTCGGCCAAGGATAAGATGAGGAACGGGCCAAAACCGAAGCGATTGCCTGCGTTGCGAGCTCGCGGTTCGTTGCTTTGTGACGGCAGTTATGCTAGTAATTTGGCCATGGTGCTGATTTGCGCCAGCGACCCGCCGCCGAGGCGGGTTTTTTGTTTCGGCGCCATCCCTCACAGTCTGCGAGTAGCCGTTGACGGCGCGACTTGGTCTCGCCGGGCAACTTCCGATCCGCTTCAGCTGCCCGGCTCGCAACGGCTGTCGTTCCGATGGAACAACAAGACATCTCCGTCGTTCGGCACTGATCGCCAATATCCACGTCTGACGCCCGACGCCGCAGCGAGAGCGTAAAGCCGCAGGCCCAGGACAAAAGCATACCAAACACAGGAGGCAACCATGCCCAACACTGCCGAGATCCTTGTCGACACATTGATCGCCTGGGACGTGCGCGTGATCTTCGGCCTGCCGGGGGACGGCATAAACGGCATTATGGAGGCGCTGCGCACAAGGCAGGACAAGATCCGCTTCGTACAGGTGCGGCACGAGGAATCCGCGGCTTTCATGGCGACAGCCTATGCCAAGTGGACCGGCAAGCTCGGTGTCTGCCTCGCCACCTCTGGGCCAGGAGGCACGCACCTGCTCACCGGTCTCTACGATGCAAAGCTCGACCAGGCGCCCGTCCTTGCCATAACCGGCATGCAATTCCACGACCTGATCGAGACGTTCACGCAGCAGGATGTCGATCTCACCCGCGTTTTCAACGACGTCGCCATCTTCAACACTCAGGTGACCGACGCAGCGCATATGGAAAACGTTGCCGGCCTCGCCTGTCGTTCCGCGCTTGCGGGACGCGGCGTTTCCCATCTTTCGATAGCCAGCGACGTGCAGGAGCAGACGTCGGCAAAGCGCTCGCTCCGCAACCTTCCAAAACATACGCCCGAACGGTGGTTCGAAGGGGACAAGCGACCCGACGAAGCCCAGCTCGCTCTTGCAGCGGACATCCTCAACACGGCCTCAAAGGTGGCGATACTCGCCGGGCGCGGCGCGCTCAATGCAAAGGCCGAGCTCGAGAGGACGGCGGAACTCCTTGCCGCACCCGTTGCCAAGGCTTTGCTCGGCAAAGCCGTCCTGCCGGACGATCACCCGCACGTCATGGGCGGAATAGGAATATTGGGCTCGCTGACCTCGCAGGAGATCATGGAGCAATGCGAGGCGCTGCTGATAGTCGGCTCGACCTTCCCCTACATCGAATACTACCCCAAGCCTGGCAAGGCACGTGGCGTGCAGATCGACCGCAATGCGCAGCGCATCGGCCTTCGCCATCCCGTCGAGGCCGGTCTCGTCGGTGATGCGGCCATCACGCTGCAATTGCTCAACGAAAGGCTGAAGCCAAAGCAGGACAGATCCTTTCTCGAAAGCGCGCAGCAGAACTTACAGCGCTGGCGCAAGATGATGGCCGAGGCGGAAAGCAGGGACGACGTGCCGCTCAAGCCGCAGCGCGTCGTCAGGGCATTCGGCGACCGAATGCCGGCCAACGCCATCCTCGCTACCGATTCCGGTCAGAATACAGAACTTGCCGCCCGTCATATCGATATCAAGGCTGGACAGGATTTCGCCGTCTCCGGCTCGCTGGCATCGATGGCCTGCGGGCTGCCATATGCGATTGCCGGCGGGATTGCCTTCCCGGGCCGGCCGGTTTTCGCGGTGGTGGGCGATGGCGGACTGGCGATGCAGCTTGGCGAATTTTCCACCGCCGTGCGTTACAAGATTCCGCTCAAGCTTCTGGTGATCAAGAACAACATGCTCAACCAGATCGCCTGGGAGCAAATGATGTTCCTCGGCAACCCGCAATTTGCCTGCGAGCTCCAGCCAATCGACTTCGCCATGGCCGCCGAAGCTATGGGAGGCATCGGCTACAGCGTCACCCGGCCTGAGGACGTCGATGGGGTTCTTGACGCCGCCTTTGCCGCGGAAGGTCCGGTGATCATAGAGGCGGTCGTCGACGCGTATGAACCTATGCTACCGCCGCGCATGCCGGACGAATATCGCAAGAACATGCGCACAGCGCTGCGGCAAACGCCGGGCCGCAAGGAGATCGAGGCGAACCTCGCTCAGGAGCCGCTGAAGACGATGATGGGCTGACTGCAGGTTCCCTGGCCGGTCAGTCCTTGACGTAGGCGCCTGGCTGGCGGCCGCTCTTCGGAGCCTTGGCATCCTTGGAACGCTCGGCGATCGATGGCCCGGCGCCGGACGTCTTTTCTGTCGAGGCACTGGGGGTGGACTGTCCGGGCGGATTTTTCCCTTCGGACTGATGGGTTTTGTCCTCCACCTCGTCCCTTGACCGTGTCAGGCCCATCCCGCCGGCAGGTTTCTTGTTGCCGGCCGCCTCCTGGGAGAATTGATCCGACGCGTCCGCATCTTTCTTGGCCGGGTACTTGGTTGCGCCATGTTCATAACGGGTCTCGTTTTCAGTCATAGCGTCTCTCCGATTGCCTCATGCATGGCGGTTAAACATTCCTGCGACGGTCCGGTTCCAACCGCCGCTAGCGCTCCAGACGGACGCCATATGCGACGCGCGCGGCACCGTGCCGTCAAACGGATGCCGCGCCCGCTGGCGCGGCAACGCTCAGGCGTCTCGCCAGTCAGGCCTCTTGCCATGGCGTGTGCAGGATGTCGGCGCCCGGCTGCTCGTCGAACAGGACCGCGCAGCCGCGCTCCAGCGCCACCGGCGACAGGGCATTGGCCACGGTTTCGTCCGGCGAGATGAAATCACCGGTCAGCACCCGCAACTCTTCCACGGCTTTGGCCATCGACACCAGTCGCCCTGCGGCGCGGCCGGTCATGCAGGCGTCGATGACGGAAACGAGATCGATCATATCGAAGTGGCCCATCATAGGCCTCCGCAAACAGCGTCCCTTCCCGGCTATGAACGCCGCAGCGATCGACAATGTTCCCGGCCGGGCCGAATAGAGTGAGCATTCCGAACTTGCCATCAACCATTCGGCTTCAAGCGCGGTGCATCACATCGCCTCTCAGAATTGCCCGCGCATACGCTAAATCTGGTCTATCCCGTCCTTGAGCTTGCTCAGGAATGCCACCAGGGCATCCTCCGGCCGATCGGCCTCCTCGGTCAGCATGTCGATGCCCCAGCGTCCGAGGACCGCTTCCTGGACGACGCTCGGTTGCGGCATGAAGACGAACGATTTCGGACGGCTCTTCTCATAACCAGACCGGCGCCAGGTTTCCCAGAGCCGATACAGCAACAGACGGATGTTCATATCCGACATGCTGTAACCGATGAACAGGATAGTGCGCCCCAGCGCGTCAGCGCGAAATTTTACATCCAGCGGGGAATCGAACGACAGCCGCTCGAAATACTCGGACTCCGCCAGAACCAGCGATGCGTCGTCGTCGAAATCGCCGTGGTATTTGATGATCTGGGTCACCTCGTCGCTCGCCTTGGCGACGTCCTTGGCATTGGCCACTTTTACGAACGGGCGGTCGTGGATTTCGAACGCCACCTCAAGATTCCGATCATAATTGGTGGTGTAGATGATCGGGAAATCGAGCGCCACGATCAGCTTGTGGATCGCCGAACCCTTCACTTTGTCCCGCGAGACGCTCCATTCGCGATCCATCCAGCTGCGCAAGCGGCCGAGACTGCCATGCTTTAGCCGGTAATATTCGGCAAGCGCCTGGTAGCTGGATTCAGGCGTGTCGACCGTGTCGCGGTCGAGGCCGAGTTCATCCACCATATGTTCGATGAGCTTCTCCCAGGATGGCAGGCCGACGCTCATCGATACTCCCGCCCCAACGAACAAGATCGCTCGTCGCTCTTTCACGGATTGAGCCAGTTGCTCGAGGGCAGACGGCATGGCCAACTCACCAGGCAATGATCCAACACAACTGTCAAAAGCGTCCTCCGTTCCGGAGAGGCCAGGATCACCGCCAAATGTGTTCAGCAAATCAGGTGTGAGTTCAACAAATCGGGCGCAGACTGGAACCGCTGAGGCAGATCGAAGTTTGGTTGCCAGGGAGACCCGTGATGGCCGCACAACCAGATCAGACGCCTGCTAAGGCGAGAGGCGATATCCAGGCCGGGGCGACGCAGGATAAAACCCCGGGGTTCGACCCTGCCGCCGCACCTGAAGAGACCGACGCCGAAGCGGCAGATGTGCCAAATCCTGTCGCCGAGGCTCGTTCTCGTCGACAGCCAGAGTTCACGAATGAAGCCAGCTTCGCCGACGCAATGCGGCCGGTAGAAAGCAAGCCTGATCTTCAGCCTCGCAGGAGCTGGCCACTGTTGGTGATTGCCGCAGTCGTTCTCGTAGCGGCCGCGGTCTTTGTGATAGCGGCCATGCTGCGCTAACGAGGCACGTTTCCAGAGCTTATCGGCCCTCGAACAGCGCCGAGGCCATCACATGGATGGCACTCAAATAAATCGACTCGGCGCTTCACACGCCACTCATAATCATTTTCCCGACCGCCAACTCGCTGGCGAGATAGCCGCTGTATTTGGGCACGCTATCGGGCATGTCCAGCACGCGACGATGATAGAATATGTCGATCCGAACCGGCGGCAGCCGGGCCTCGGGCTCGAAATTGCTGGCCGGGATGAACATCACTTTGAACGGCCCGAAGCCGGCAACCTCCACAACCGGCTTGCCGCAGGTCCGGCAGACCCCGCGATTGAAGTTCGGCGGCGGGCGGTATTTCTTGAATGAGATGTTGCCGGCGTTTTTCAGCACGACATCCTTGCCACGAACGGCGACCACATCCGCGAACGGTTTGCCGTTGAACGCCTGGCAGATCAGACAGTGGCACCGGAATCTGCCCTTTGGCGCAGTATGCACCTCGAACGAGCAGGCGCCGCATTCGCAGGAGCCGCGTAGCGGCAACGACGTGTCAGTGGTCATGTGCTGATGC
This sequence comes from Mesorhizobium sp. M6A.T.Ce.TU.002.03.1.1, assembly GCF_003997275.1. NCBI lineage: Bacteria > Pseudomonadati > Pseudomonadota > Alphaproteobacteria > Hyphomicrobiales > Phyllobacteriaceae > Mesorhizobium > Mesorhizobium sp. M6A.T.Ce.TU.002.03.1.1. The sequence continues at coordinate 93,310 of NZ_RZTI01000003.1, read as the reverse complement.
TCCTGAGCTGGATTTGATGACGGCATGCCGATCACCGGAGCATCACGTTGAGGATGGTATCGATCGGCTGTCTGAACGGGGCGTGGAGCAGGTTGGAGAGGTTCCAGCGACCCTGCTCATAGATCCCCTTGGCATGGCTGAGGGTACGGAAACCCTCGACGCCGTGGTAAGCGCCCATGCCGCTGGCCCCGACGCCGCCGAAGGGCAAGTCATCCTGGGCGATGTGCATGATCGTCCCGTTGATAGTGACGTTGCCGGAGATCGTTCGGCTCAGCACCTTGCGTCGGTCTTCGTCATCGGCGCCGAAGTAGTAGAGCGCGAGCGGCCGGGGCCGGGCGTTCACATAGGCGATCGCTTCTTCAACCTCGCGGTAGCGAAAAATCGGCAGGATCGGGCCGAAGATCTCCTCATGAGCGATGCGCATGTCTTCTGTGACGCCGAGGACGACGGTTGGCGGCAGCGTGTTGGCGCGCATAGACGCCTCACCGGGCCGATTGCCGACCTCGATGATCCGCGCTCCTTTGGAACGGGCATCGTCGATCAGGCCCTGGAGCCGGGCATAATGCCGCTCGTTGATGATGGAAGTATAGTGTTCACTCCTCGGCCCGTCCGCATAGAAGGACGCCACTTTCCGATCATACGCCCCGACAAACGAGTCGACGTCGTTTTCGTGGACGAGTGCGTAATCGGGGGCGATGCACGTTTGACCGGCGTTGAGCAGCTTACCGAAAGCAATGGACGCCGCCGCCTGGTCAAGGGAGTGACCTTTGGCGACGATGACCGGTGATTTGCCGCCCAGTTCAAGGGTGACCGGTACAAGGTTCTCGCTAGCGGCCTTCATCACCGACCGCCCCACCGCGGTGCTGCCCGTGAAGACGAGATGGTCGAACGGCAAGGCAGAGAATGCCGCCCCCGCGGCCGCATCGCCGGTCACGATCGCGAACTGGTCCTCGGGGAAGACCTCGGCCAGCATCTTCGCGAGCAGCGAATTGGTGACCGGTGTAAACTCCGAAGGTTTCAGCATCACGCGGTTTCCGGCGGCGATGGCCGTTACGACCGGCATCAGCGCGAGGTTCACCGGATAGTTCCACGGCGACATCACGCCGACGACGCCAAGCGGCTGATATTCGATGCGGGCGTTGCCGATCCGCATGTGCAGAGCAACGTGGCGGCGGGTCGGCGCCATGAATTTGCGGAGATTGCGGATCAGATACTTCGTGCCCTCGGCGACCGCTGCAACCTCCATGATCGCCGTTTCGTGCCTCGAGCGATGCCCGAAATCGGTATTGATGGCATCTTCGATCGCTTTGCGGTGCCCGATTATCGAGGCCCTGAACTTGGCCAGATCAGCGCGTCGCTGCGCCAGCGAAGGCGCTCCGTCATGCAGGAAGGCAGCGCGCTGGGCCGCGAGGAGACTGCCCAGCCGATCAGCGTCGGCAATTTTTGCGATTGCGTTCATGGTCCACTCCGATGTAGACAGGAGAAACTTACGCCCTCGACATAGCCCCTTAAGTAGCCACTGTCAACAATGTATTCACAAGAAACTTTGAGGTACCATGCAGGATGCACCCAACCGCCCCTATCACCACGGTGATCTCCGTCGTGCGGTTATCGAGACGGCGTTGGATATGCTTCGGGAGGAGAAAGGCTGGCAGTTCACGCTGCGGGAAGTCGCCCGCCGGGCTGGCGTAAGCCACGCGGCACCCTACAAGCACTTCCCCGATAAGGCGGCGCTGCTTGCGGAGATCGCCATGATTGGGTTCGACCGGTTGCGCGCGTCCCTAGCGGCTGCGACGCCAAAGGCGGCCAAAACCCTGCGCGACGAAATTGCTCCGATAGCTCGTGCCTACGTCGCGTTCGGAACGGACAACCCCGCTCTCTACCGCCTGATGTTTAGCGCGGACGAGGGGAAAGCGGTGGGAATGCATCTCAATGAGCGGGCGCTGGCGGTATTCGATATTCTCCTCGAAATCCTCCGACGCGGCCAGGCCGCGGGGAGCATTCGCAAGCGGCCTATAGAAGGTCAGGCGGCAGCCGGCTGGGGGCTCATCCACGGCATGACCATGCTTGCGATCGATGGGCTCCTGGTGCCCGAGAAGGTGGGATCGGCCCCCTTGGATGCGGCATTGAGCACGCTGGTGGAAGGGCTAGGGAACCCAGCAACATGACACTAGCTGGCGCCATCCCGTTCGACCTATAATCCGCCTACCATACATCTGTGCCCCTTTATTCGTACCCGAGGGCAAAATCATTGTGAGCATCGGTCGCGGCTATCGCAGCCTGGCCGAAAGCCACTGCGATCTGGTTCAGGGCCTTGACGAGGTCGCCGATGGCATACACCCCCTCGACCGAGGTCCGCTGATGCTTGTCGACGACGACGTAGCCGTCGTCGCAGCATTTGACGCCCATTGCCAGCGCGAGTTCGGAACGCACTTGGCATCCCATCGCCGGATAGATGACGTCAAAATGGCGCACCTCGCCATCCTCGAGGAGGGCGTCGTAGCCGCTGTCGGCAGGAACAAACCTTTCGAACGCATCGCAAATGGCAATGTGTTCTTCCATCGCCACGCGCCGTGTGCTGACGGAAAAATCGGGAAGGTAGCGAGCGAGCATTGTGACGTGCTGCGTATACTGCTTGAGGAACATGGCCTCTCGCAGTGCCTTCGCCTCCTCTCCGATGACAGCGATCCGGTGATCGATCACCTCGTAGCCGTCGCAAACCGGGCATAGGCGTACGCTGCCTCCGGCGATGGCCTCGCGCAGACCCGGAATTGCAGGCACAAGGTCGACGATACCCGTCGCCAGGAATATCTTGCGGGCGACGATCCGCCCTGTGTTTGTCTCGGCGCCAAACCCGCCTACGGTCGGCTCGATCGACGACACCTGACCCTGCACCAGTGTCGCTCCGTATTTGTCGGCCTGCGCACGAAGCCGGTGCAGAAGATCGGCGCCGCTGATGCCTTCCGGAAATCCCGGACAGTTGCGGCTTTCCGCAATCAGCATGGCGCGCGCCTCATTCGCGTCCACCACGACGACCCGATGGCGGAACCTGCCGAGATAGATCGCGGCCGCCAGTCCGGCAGGTCCGCCGCCAACGATGAGAACATCCGCGTCAGTCACGGATGAGGCTGAATGTCGGCGTTTTCGCACGGATTGATCCATCCGCGCCGAACGGACTCATGGGAAAGAAGTTCCAGCGCCGAAAATCGAAAGCTGCGCGACATGTGCCGCGGCAAGGCGTTACCACTCGATCGTCGGTCGCGCGATCATCAGCCAGAAAATCCCGAGAACGGCAGCAAAGGCGGGAAAGCCAAAGGCGAACCACAGCCAGAAAAGCCTGATATACCGGGCCGGCAGCGGGTCCCCTGCTTTGGCGGCTTCGGACGCCAGATTGCCCATCTCCATCTGCATCCATACCACCGGCAGCCAGAACACACCGGTGAGGATGTAGAGCGCGATGGAAAGCACGATCCAGCCTTCGGAGAGCGAGTAACCCGCCAGCCAGGCGAGCGCGACGCCGGTGATCGGCTGCGCCACGACGGCGGTCGCCGTGAAGAGAAAATCGGCGATCACCACAATGCGCGCCACTGCCGCTATTGTTGCGGTGTTGCCGGTCCTGTGGGCGAGAAGCATGAAGAAGGCGATGCCGGCGCCGGTGCCAAGCAGCACGCTGGCTCCGATGACATGCAGGTACTTCAGCACGAAATAGAGCATCAGCGCTCCTCCAGGATCGCCAGGGCAACAAAATGAAGGACGATGATCGGCAAGACCTTCAGGAATGGCCCAAGCGGTTCGTTCCACAGGTCCGGGCGCAGGAAAGTGCCCACGATCAGATAGAACAGCGAGAGCGCAATACCAGCGTAGATGCCTTTTCGCGCCGTTGGCCGCCAGGCTATGAGTGCGCCGACGACGATGTCGGCGAGAGCGCCGGCGACCACGGTTGGCACCGACAACATACCAGCCCCTGTGCTTTGCATGAGGCTGATGCCGTTGCCGAAGCCAGTGGTCAGCGACACAATCCCCGTCATGATCCAGAAGAAGGGCAGGACGACAAAGATCGCAGGCTTGGTAAAATAAAGCCCGGCAAACCATTTTTCCTGCACTGTTGCCGGATTGAGCGCGAGGAATTGCGCCAAGCTCTGTGGCTGTATGCCGGTCAAGGAAATCCAGTCCGAGGGATCTCCGAGCGCCCCTCGTGTGATCTCCCTGGCGGCATTGGTGCGCATTGGAGGTCGCCAGCCGAGCATCGCGGCAAGATCGCCGAGGCGGTATAGAAGCCGCGCAACCCATCCCGGCAAGACAAATCTGGCTGCAGGAGCCCAGCCGAGCCAGCGGCGGAAAGTGCCGACAATCTCGTCCATGGTCAGCTGTTGGGGACCTGCAAGTTCCAGCGCCATACGAGACCGACTGCTGGGATTGAGAAAGAAGAGGACCGTCGAGACCACATCCTCGAGCTGCACGACCTGTAGCCGGCCGGTATCGGGCATTGACGGCAGAACCGGCAGCGAGGCCAGACCGCGAAACAACGCACTGGCCCCAAACACAGGCTGGCCAAGCACCACGGAAGGGCGAAGGATTATCCAGTCCAGATCAAGTGCCATCAGGGCCTGATCGCCGGCATATTTCGTCGCCGAGAATGACGACGGCTGTGCCCGATCCACACCCATTGCCGAGAAGTGGATCACCTTGGCAACGCCGGCCCGCGCGCAGGCGAGAAAAAGAGCCGCCGCCGCATCGCGATGAACTTGCCCCGTTTTTTCGCGAGGGCTGTCCTGCAAAACGCCGGCACAGTTCACGATGGCATCGATGCCGGCCAGATGCGGCAACCAATCTTCAGGGCGGAGCGCGGTCGCCACGTCCAGCACCAATGTCTGGCAATTGCGGGCCTCATTTGCCCGAGGGGTACGGACGACGCCGACCACCTCATGTCCTTCGGAAACGATGCGGGCGCAGACCGAAGCGCCGATCAGGCCGGTGGCGCCAACAACAAGGACTCTCATGGGATTCCGATCTCGGGTGCTGGAGGCATATTGTTCATTCTACTGTCCGAGAGCGCGGAACAAACCATCGATAGCGGGATTAGGACAGCACCAGGAGGTCTATCGTGGACAGGGAAGAGCGTATCAGGCGGCGAGCCCATGAAATCTGGGAGCGTGAAGGCCGGCCGCAAGGGCGGGAGCGCGAGCATTGGGATCAGGCCGTGCAAGAGATCGAGGCAGAGGGTTCCGAAGCAGAACGTGGTCCGGTCGTTCCCGACCCGACCGTTGGAGCCGGCTCCGATCCTGCACGGGCGACGCCAATTCCCGGAGCTAACGGCAAGCCGAAATCTTGACCGGCTGCTCGGTACGGAAAGGAAAATGCCCATGCCTCGTCTTATCGCCTTGGGCGTGATCGTAGTGGCGGTACTCTTCATCGTTTGGCTATGGGTCGACCAGACCGGCCGGACCAGCGACGGAACACAGCCTGCGCCCCATGCAATAGACCAAGACGGATGACGACGGTACTCCATTCCGAACAGGACCTGCTAGGTTCGCAATTAACGCGATCCTCGCCTAGTTCGAGGGCGCTGGATCCTCATTCCTGTACTCGTGAATGAGGCCAAGGATTTGCGACCGGACCAACTCACGAGCCTCGGGCTGAACGAACGGCATCAAGAGTTCGACCCGCTCCTCGATCTTCTCGGGAAGATCCGCAGCAGGATCGATGAGGTCGTTACCGTGCGCGTAAAGATTGTCCGTCAGCTTTTTGTCGAGATCGGAAAAAATGCCCATTCATCTGCTCCAAGCAGCTTCTCTGCGTCAATTGATAGGCTGACGATTTGTTCCCGGGGTGGCCGGTAACAAAGCTGTTTCTCCGACCGAAACGCTGGGGCTAGAGCGACAGAATTGCTCCTGACCTATTCGAAGGAATAGGTGAAACCTCCTTCGGAGGCTCCGACAGTCACCTTCGTCATTTTTTCGCCATCGAGCGACCGGTTCAGCACCCCGCGGCTCAGTTCCGGCAGAAGCGTGTTTGTCAAAATGGCGTCGATCATTCGCCCGCCGGATTCGATCTCGGTGCAGCGGGCCTTGACGAGATCCATGACACCGTCACCGATCACCAACTCGGCATCGTTGCTTGCACGCAACCGGTGGGCGATCTTGGCGAACTGATGGCGGGTGATCGCTTCGATCATCGTGTCCGAGAGCGGGTAGTAGGGGATGGTTACCACCCGGCCAAGGAAAGCCGCGGGGAAAACCTTCAACAGCGGCGAGCGTAACGCTGTGTCCAGATCGTCGAGCCCCGCCCGCACCGTGCCGCTTTTGGTCCGGTCCATGATGACTTCGGAGCCGACATTCGAAGTAAGCAGGATCAGTGTGTTTTTGAAATCGATCCGTCGGCCCTCGCTGTCGTCCATCATCCCCTTGTCGAAAACCTGGAAGAAAATCTCGTGCACGTCCGGATGCGCCTTTTCGACCTCGTCGAGCAGGATCACCGAATAGGGCTTTCGCCGGACCGCCTCGGTCAGGATGCCGCCCTTGCCGTAGCCGACATATCCGGGCGGCGCGCCCTTCAAGGTAGAGACCGTATGCGCCTCTTGGAACTCGGACATATTGATCGAGATGAGGTTCTGCTCGCCGCCGTAGAGCGTCTCGGCCAGGGCCAGCGCGGTCTCGGTCTTGCCCACGCCAGATGGACCGCAGAGCAGAAAGACCCCCACTGGTTTTTCGGGCGCACCGAGCCCGGCGCGGCTGGTCTGCACGCGCTTGGCAATCATTTCCATGGCGTGATCTTGACCGACCACGCGCTCGGCCAAGGTCACGGCGAGCCGCAGCGCCTTTTCGGTCTGGCTCGACAGCATCCTGCCAGTGGGAATCCCAGTCCAGTCCTGGACCACGGCAGCCACGGCGTTGCGGTCGACTGACGGCAGGATCAGCGGCGTCTCACCCTGCGCTTCGGCCAGTTCGGCCATCAGTTCCCGCAGCCGCGCGAGGTCAGCAGCCGGATCGGGTGGAGAAGGACCGGCAGTGGCCGTTGCACCCTCATCGGTTTCAGGCGTTTCGATCTCAGGCGCATCGGCGCCTGCTGTTTCGACGACCGCCTCCGGGCTCTCCACTGCATCGAGCGGCACACCCTCGCCGCGCAGCCTGGCGCGCAATTCGAGTATCTCGCCAACCAGCGCCTTTTCCCGATCCCAACGTTCCTGCGCAGCGGCAAGCGTGCCTTCGGTTTCGGCAAGCCCGACGTCGACCCGAGCCTGCCGGTCGGTCACCTCGATACCAATCGCTGCCTCGCGGCCAATGATGCCGCGCTCGACCTCCAGCGCCTGGCGGCGGCGCATGATATCCTCCACCTCGGCAGGGGTGGCATGCTGCGAAATGGCGACACGGGCGCAGGCGGTGTCGAGAAGGCTCACGGCCTTGTCCGGCAGTTGCCGCGCCGAGATGTAGCGGTGGGACAGGCTGACCGCCGCCTCGATCGCCTCATCGAGTATCTGCACCTTGTGGTGCTGCTCGAGGACACCGGCCACACCGCGCAGCATGAGAACAGCCACCGCTTCCGACGGCTCATCGATCTTGACCACCTGGAAACGGCGAGTCAGCGCAGGGTCTTTCTCGATGTGCTGCTTGTATTCGGCCCAGGTCGTTGCGGCGATCGTGCGAAGCTCACCGCGCGCCAGCGCCGGTTTCAGCAGATTGGCCGCGTCACCGGTTCCAGCGGCGCCGCCGGCGCCGATCAGGGTGTGAGCTTCGTCAATGAAGAGGATGACTGGCGTTTCTGAGGATTGAACCTCATCAATGACCGCCTTCAGCCTTTTTTCGAATTCACCCTTTACGCTCGCGCCCGCCTGCATCAAGCCAACATCGAGCATGCGCACGCTGACGCCCTGCAGTGTCGGCGGCACGTCGCCCTCGGCGATGCGCAAGGCAAAGCCCTCGACCACCGCGGTTTTGCCAACCCCGGCCTCGCCGGTCAGGATCGGGTTGTTTTGCCGGCGTCGCATCAGGATATCGACGATCTGCCTGATCTCCGGATCGCGCCCGACGACCGGATCGATCTTGCCGTCGCGGGCGCGCTGGGTCAGGTCGGTCGCATACTTCGCCAGCGCCGAATCCCCGCCCGGAGCCCGCCGCGGTGTTTCGGCGGCGGGAGCTGCCGCGGGGGAGCCGGCCTCAAGCGATCCGCCAGTCACCTCGGCGAAACGCGCGATGACCGCGTCGGCATCGATCCTGTCGAACTCGCCGCTGATCTTTGACAGCAGCCCTTCCAGCACCGGCGTCTTCAGGCAGGCGAGCAGAACATGCGCACTGCGCACTTCCTTCACGCGGAACTCAAGCGTCGCCAGACTCCAGGCTTCCTGGATGGCGTGAAAGATATGATCCGAAAATTCCTCGATCGAAGTGGCGCCATAAGGCAGCTTGTCGACGGCGCGGGTCATATCGCTGGCTAGGCGGCCCATATCGACGCCGACGTCGGCAATTATCAGTTGAACGTCGCAACGGTCGGAAAGCACCAGTTGTTCGATGAAGTGGACGAGCTCGACGTAAGGGTTGCCGCGAAGCTTCGCTGCTGCGGCAGCTGAGGCGAAGGCCCGCTTACCCGTCAAGTTCAGCTTGTCGACCAGTTCCTTGCGCTTGACGCTCTGCGACGACCGGCGCTGTTCCATCGAACTTGCTCCTGCGATCTGCCAGTCAATAAACTGCCACATAAGCAGCAACTTGACAAAGCGCGTTATCGACGGGGCGACTGGGTGTTCGATTCAGTGGACTTCTTCCGTCCCAGCAACACCCACGCCATCGGCTACAAACAGCCATGGAATGCCCACTTCTTTGCGATGCATTGACATAAACGGTTCGATAACTGCGCCACCGATTTCGGACTCCGGGGCCTGGCTTGCAAGCTCCCATTAAGTTTGAGCAGCAACTAAATTGTGGTAAAGTGACGCAGTGTGATAACGTTGGTTACGCATGGGTCTCAGGGGCCGCTTGCTGGGGGTTGGTGTGATTGATCTCGCACTCTGGCTGAATCTGCTGGACGGTGAAAATCCGTCAGGGGAGGATTTGCGCAACGATCCAGCCTTTCATGAGCTGGAGCGTCTCACCGAGCCCCAGGTCAAGGTCGTCCACGGCGGGCACAACAAGCCCTCGGCGGAGAGCACCATTCCGGTCGACTGGCCTGCCATCCTCGACAAGGCGGAGGAATTGCGTGCGCGTGGCCGGGATTTGCGCCTGCTTGTCATTGTCACACGCGCGCTGGCCAATGAGCAGGGGCTCGCCGGGCTCGCGCATGGTCTGATCCTTATTGCGCGGACCTTGGATCAGCATTGGGAAACCATGCATCCGGCCCTGCGGCCCAATGCTTCACCACGTGACGCCGCCTTGCGTCGTATCAACGCCCTGCTCGACCTCCAGAATGGCCAGGACGGGCTGCTGGCGGACTTGCGGCGAATGACGTTCTTTTCCCCGCGCACTATCGGACCGATCAGCGGTCACGATCTGGAACAAGGTGCGCTCGACGAACGTGTCATGCTTCTGGAAGCGGCTTCAGGATTGAATGCGGCCGAAAAGGCAACGCTGGTCAGCGCGCATGGTCAACTTCTGAACCGGGTGCATAGTGGATGCGCGGCACAGGCCGATCAAGCCAATGCGGAGATGATGGCGCTCATCGCCGACGCCCAAGCGGCGATCACGGCTCTTGATGCGGTCGAGACGGCTCTCAACGCTAGTCTAGAGGGCGGCGGCGCCGCTGTCCCGGAATTGAAACGGTTTCTGCAGCGCTTGCTGTCGACCCTCGAACGGAATTCGGTAATCGAGGCTGCGACGAACGGCGCGGCGAAGCCGGCCCCCACGACAGCAGATCCGGAAATGCCTGCTCGGAACGGTCACGGAGCGGATCCTATGGCAAGTATGGCAAGTTACGCGGAACCGAGCACCGGGCTCCCTGATCGGATTTCTTCGCGCGACGACGTCGTCAAATGCCTCGACCTCGTCGTCGCCTTCTACGACCGCACCGAACCGTCGAGCCCGATCCCGCACCTCGCCCGCCGCGTGCGCCGCATGGTGCATATGGATTTTGTTGAACTGATGGAAGATCTCGCCCCGTCGGGGCTGAAGGAATTCCGGCTTCTTGCCGGCGTTCCCGATGCAAAGAAGACGGCCCAGAAGGATGAAAGGTAACGAGCCATGGCAGCCGAAAGTAAAGCGAAGGTCATCGAACGGAATCGCGCACCGCGCGTGCAGATCGCCTATGACGTGGAAACCTACGGCAGCCCGACGACGATCGAATTGCCGTTCGTCATGGGCGTGATGGCCGACCTTTCCGGCGCTTCACAGACCAGGGAAGCGATGAAGTCGGTACTGGACCGCTCCTTTGTCGAGACCGACGCGAACCGCTTTCCGAAGTTCATGGAGGCGCTTGGGCCCCGGGTGAAGGCGCGGGTGAAGAACACGCTGCCGCAGGCAGAGGGTGCCGAGCGCGACGAGGAACTGGCCCTTGATCTCACCTTCACCAAGATGGGCGATTTCGCCCCGGACAAGATTGCCGAGCAGGTTCCGCAATTGGCCGAAATCCTCAAGATGCGTCGTCAGCTCGAGGAACTGCTTGGCTTCATGGATGGCCGTGTCGACGCCGAAAAGCGCATCGCGCAACTTCTGAACAACGAGCCGCTGCTCGGCAAGATCGCCAACCAGGCATTGTCTGACGAAGACAAGGTTGAGGAGTAAGTCATGGCCGAACAGCAAAAGACCGCAGCCGTCACCGCCGAGGCGGAAGCCATCGACCTCGGAGAATTCAGCGGGCTCCTCGAGAAGGATTTCAAGGTCAAGAAGGACGACAGCGAGAAGCTGCAGCAACTCGTCCGCAATCTCGCGCTGGCGGCGCAGTCCCGTTCCGACACCACGACCATCTCGTCCAACGCGATCAAGTCGATCAAGTCGCTGATCGCAGGCATCGACAAGATGCTGACGACGCAGGTCAACGAGATCCTGCACGCGCCGGAAGTGCGTGAAATGGAAGGTACATGGCGCGGCCTGTGGTATCTCGTCAACAACACCGAAACGGATCAGAAACTGAAGATCCGGGTGATGAACATTTCCAAAGAGCAGCTCGCCGACACGCTGGAAGACTATGAAGGCCAGATGTGGGATCAAAGCCCGATCTTCAAGAAGGTCTACACGGACGAGTATTCGATGCTGGGCGGCGAGCCGATCGGCTGCCTGGTCGGCGCCTACGAATTCTCGAACCATCCGCGCGACGTCGGCCTGCTGCGCAATATGTCGGGTGTCTGCGCCTCCGCGCATACGCCGTTCATTGCCGCCGCTTCGCCGCGCCTGTTCCGCATGGACAGCTGGCAGGAACTGCCGAACCCGCAGGACCTGCAGATGATCGTATCGAACCCGGCCTATGCCTCGTGGCAATCGCTGCGCGAGAGCGAGGACGCGCGCTATATCGGCCTCACCATGCCGCGCGTGCTGGCCCGGCTGCCCTACGGCACCGACACCGTTCCGGTGAAGGGCTTCACCTTCGAGGAGGAGGTGGAGGGCGATCACAACAAATATGTCTGGATGAATGCCGCCTTCCCGATGGGCGTCAACATCAACCGCAGCCATAAGCTCTACGGCTGGGGCACGCAGATCCGCGGCGTCGAGAACGGCGGCACGGTGCTCAACCTGCCGGTGCACAGCTTCCCGACCGATGACGGATCGATCGCGATGAAATGCCCGACGGAGGTCGCCATCGACGACCGGCGCGAGGCGGAGCTCGCCAAGCTCGGCCTGATGCCCATCCTGCACCGGAAAAATACGGATCTCGCGGCGTTCATCGGCGCGCATTCGTTGCAGGACGACGAGACACGTGCCGGGCGGCTGGTCGATCCAGACGCACAGTCAAACGAGCGGCTAAGCGCCAACCTGCCCTATCTGTTCCCGGTTTCGCGCTTTGCGCATTACCTCAAGGCCATTGCGCGCGACAAGATAGGGTCGTTCAAGGAGCGGTCGGACATGCAGATCTGGTTGACCGAGTGGATCAACCGATACGTGCTGGCCAACCCGGCCTTTGCCGACGACAAGGCGCGCGCCAAGCGCCCGCTCGCTGCCGCTGAGGTCCAGGTGGACAGCGTGGAGGGGCGGCCGGGCTACTACAATGCTCGCTTCTATCTGCGCCCGCATTACCAACTGGAGGGCATCAACGCGTCGCTCCGGCTGGTGTCGGAACTACCGTCCGTAAAGTCTTAATTTGCAGCAACATCATCTGTTTTGTTTGAAAGCGCTGGAGAAAGACAATGCCAACATCAGTGAAAATCGACGGCTTTCTAAAGGTTCCGGACATCAAAGGGCCAAGCGTTCGAGACGGCCACGAAGATGAAATCGAAGTCCATGGGGTCGATTACAAGATTGTCGCGCCATACGATCCGAATTCGCTCTCACGCCGCGGTCGTGTGTCCCTCGGCATGATCAAGTTCACCAAGCACTATGACAAGTCGTCGCCCTATCTGAAGAAGGCGCTATTCGACAACAAGGCGCTGGACGAAGTTGTGTTCTCCGCACGCCGGACCATCGATGGGGAAACCAGCGACTACCTTGTCGTTACCCTGACTGACGCCTCGATCATGGAGTACGACATGTCGCAGGCCGAGGACGAGGAAGACCTGATCCAGGAGGAGGTCAGCTTCGCCTACAAGAAGATCAAGTTCGTCTATGACAAGGATGACGAAATCGAAATGGATGTCTATGTCGGCAAGTGAGGCCCGGCGGCCCGGCGCGGACAAGCTGCAGGTTACCGGCAGTTCGCGAGCGAAACGCGAAGCGGTCCAGCCCTCTCTTTGGGACCGCCTCGTCAATGACCTGCCGGGCGTGGCCTCGGAAATAGACGGGCTGCGCCAGGTCTTGCTCGACGAGCTTGGCGCGGACCGGCTGGACATCCTCATCGCAAGTACCACGCGGATCATCGACGCCGACGCCGAGCTCACATCCGATCAGAAGCGGCGTCTGCACCGCCTGATCTTTCAAACCCAACACCGCGCGGAGATCGAAAGCCGCGGCGTGGTCGTATCGGCCCGCGTCCTCAGGGAGGCCGTGCGACGTGACATCGAAGCTCTCTTCAATACCGAGCGCTTCGAAGCCGTTCCGCTTCTTTCAGATCTTGAAAACGAACAGTCCGCGGACAATCCGCCGTCGCTTGCCGATTTTCCGGAAGTGCGTCGAAGTGTGGTCAATTACGGCGTGCCCTCCTTCTCGGGCCGTTCGTCCCGCGACTTTGATCGCGAAACCCTGGCGCGCGAGATCCGTTCCATCCTTGCCACGTTCGAGCCACGTCTCAAGGAAAGCGCAACAAAGGTAACGGTGACCCTTGGTGACAAAAGTGTGGGCCTGAAGATCGAGATAGACGCTGTGCTGATCATGACGCCGACGCCGGAACGCATGCGCCTGCGCACCACAATCAATCTCGATAACGGCTTGGCCCGGACCGAATTTAGGGAAAGCTGAGATGGATCGCGTCTTCGTAGAATATTACGAGGAGGAACTGTCCCATATTCGCGGACTCGCGGCAGAATTTGCCGACATGCATCCGGCGGTGGCGCGCAATCTCTCGCTCGATACGGTCCCCTGCCCGGATCCGTATGTGGAGCGGCTGCTTGACGGCGTCGCCTTTCTCGCTGCGCGCACCCGGTTGAAAGTCGATGCCGAGCGCTCGAGGTTTTCACGCAGCGTCCTGGATGTCCTTTATCCCGATCTGGTTACGCCGGCGCCGGCAACGGCGATGGCAGTGCTGAAACCCGGACAGCAGGTCCAGTCGATGGTTGCCGGCCATGTCGTCAGGCGGAACACGCGGCTGGTGTCCGGTCTGCAACCCGGCCTGTCGACGCGCTGCACCTTCACCACAGCGCAGGAAATGACGCTGTGGCCGATAACCATCAAGTCGGTTAGTTATTTCCAGGATCGCAGCGGGTTGGCAGCGGCCGGCATAACACCGATCGGCGGCGTAGGCGGCGAGGCGGCGCTGCGTATCACGCTTGGTCGGGCCGGAAAAGGCAAGCTCGACGAACTGGCGCTTGACCGGCTCGATTTCTATTTTGCTGGGCGCACCAAAGCGCCATTGCTGTTTGACGCAATTTTCGGCGTCTGCTCGGCCGTTGGTGCACGAGCCGAAGGCAAGGCCAACCCCCTATCGCCGTTGCCGGCACCCGAAATGGTCGGCATCAGCGACGACGAGGCGTTGATGCCTCGTACCCGGCCGACATTCGAAGGGTACCGTCTGCTGCGTGAATATTTCATGATGCCCGAGCGCTTTCACTACGTGCGGGTTTCAGGACTGCAACCGGTCGTGCGCAGATGCGACGCCGGGATCGAAATCATCTTCATGTTCCGGCGTCCAGCACCCGAACTTGCCGATGTGACGCCGGCGGATTTCGAACTTTTTGCGACGCCGATCATCAACCTCTTCGAGCGTGACTGCAACGTCATCGAGCTTGATCCCCGCAGAACGCGGCAAGTGCTGCATGCCGACCGCACGCGGGCGCGGGACTTCGAAATCTATCGGGTGACCCGCGTCGAGGACGCCGATTCCGAGGGCACCGACGCCGAAATTCCGGAGCTCTTCAGCCTGGGGCAAAATCGCAACAATGGCTGGGTCTTTTCCACCGAACGGCGCCCTCGCCGGGCCACCGAAGATGAACGGCGCGACGGGTTGACCCGCACCTCATACACTGGAGACGACGTTTTTCTATCGATTTCACGGCCGGTCGGAAGCCCGGCGAACAGACCGCTGAAGCGTGTCGACATCATGGCGCTTTGCACCAACCGCGATCTGCCGATCCTCGACGACAACCCTACCTTGACGCTGGAGACAGGCGATCCGGTCGAAACGGTCCGGCTTCTCGGTGCGCTGCGTCCGCCCCAGCCGGCTATCCCGGCCGCCCTGCCCGCGGGCGCCGAAGGCGAATCCCGAGCCGACAATCTCGCCTGGCGGCTCGTGGCGCAGCTGGCGCTCAACTTTCTCAGCCTTGCCAAGGAAGGTCGTGGTGTCGATCCGCTGCATGCGCTGCTCGATCTTTATGCCGACCGGGGAGATCCGAGCCTCGCACGCAATGTGCACTCGATCGTTCGTATTGACTCGCGGTCCGTCATCGAACGGCTGCAGATCGATGGGCCGATGTGCTTCGGAAGGGGCACGGAAGTGACATTGCATGTGGACCAGTCGGTCCTGGCAGGGCAAAGCACATTGCTGCTTTCAGCCTTGCTTGCGCGGCTGTTTGCCCGCCACGCAGGAATAAACGGCTTTGTGCGGACCCGCACGCGGCTGCTGCAGAAGCAGGAGGATGTGCCATGGCCGATGACGCCCGGCAATCGCCACCTGATCTAGGCGAACTCGACCTGAACCGGGTCGAGGGGCTGTCTGATACGTTCGACTTTTTCGAGCTTTTGCGCCGGCTCGAACGCAGGGGTGGGCTGTTCGGCTATTCCGGCCACGCGGATCGCGAGCCGGCAAGGCTCGGGCAGCACGTGCGTCTGAGCTTTTCCGCCAAGGACGTGGTTGAATTCCGCGAAGCGAAGGACAAGACGCCGGCCCGGGTCACGATCGCGAATCTCGGGCTGATGGGACCGGAAGGCCCCATGCCGCTTCATTTGACACGCTGGGTACTCGATCGTCTGTCGCAGCGCTGGTTCACCGGCGCTGACGCACGGCAGACCAGCGACACGACGTTCGTGGACTTCGTCAATATTCTCCAGCACCGCATGATCGCCCTGTACTATCGGGCCTGGGCGGATGCGCATCCGGCGGTACAGGTCGAACGTGCGGTCGGCGGCCGGGTAAGGGCCATGCTTGAAGCCATGGCGGGAATCGGACTGCCCGGCACCCACAATCCCGATCTCGAAGCCGTGAAGCTTCGCCAGGCAGCATCGCTCGCCGGCCAGGTCGACGGCCCGGAGCGGCTGACGCTGTTCCTGGCGGAAGCGTTCAAGGTGCCGGTGCAGATCAAGGAGTTCGTTGCCACCTGGATGACCATCCCAGCATCGCTCCAGACCCGCCTTGCACAAGCTTATGCAGTGCTGGGTCGCGGGGCGACGATCGGCCCGCGCGTTTTCAGCCGCCAAAGCAGGATCGAACTCCGCGTCGGCCCGCTCGGGTATGAGGAGTTCAAAACGTTCCTGCCGGGCGGTCAACGTCTGAAAATGTTCAAACAGGCCGTTCGCGACATGGTTGGGGAATCGCTCGACGTCGATCTGCGGATCGTGCTCGCGCGTGAAGCCGTGCCGCAGCCCCGCATCGGAGCGGTACAGCTCGGCCGAACCACCTGGCTTGTGCGGCCTGCTGAAAGGGGCGATGCTGACGATATGCGGCTGCGGACAATTGTCGGATGGCGGCCGGAAATGGCGGGGGTCGCGGCATGAGTCTGCTGCTGACTCTGGAGCAAGGACCACGGACCCAGGCGGTACGGCAGACCCGACTGGACGAGGGTGAGCTGGTGATCGGCCGCAGCGCGGACGCAGGCTGGCAGATCGACGATCCCGACATGTTCGTTTCACGCGCCCATTGCAAGATCACCGGCGGGCGGGATGGATATTTCGTCACCGACACATCAAGCAGCGGGTTGTTCATAAACGACTCTGACAGTCCGCTCGGCGCTGGCACGTCGGTCCGTCTTCAAAACGGCATGCGGCTGAGACTGGGCGATTACATCGTATGCGTCGATCTGCAGACGCCGGTCGCTCAAGCACCAGCAACCAGCCAATCGGTCCCGGAACGGTCGCCGCCAGCATCACGAGCGCCGGTAAGCATCGGCCGCGATGATTTCTTTTCAGCCACGGTCGAAGAAGAGCCGCGACGACCGCGTCCCGCCGATCTGCCGAACCCGTTCGAGCAGCCGATTCCAGGAGCGTTTGAGCGCGCCAACCAGCGCAGTTCGCAGGCCTTCGACGACCCGTTCAGCCTCGACCCGGTATCAACGCCCGCGCCGAATGGCGCCGTCTATTCTGAACCAAGTGGTGCGCCAGGCCCCGCAGACCCATTCAGCCTCGATTCGGTGCCGTCCGGCGCAACCGAGGCCGCTTCAAAAAGGTCATCCGAATTTGATGACGATTTCGGTTTCGGGCCGGCCGCGTCGCCCGATTCGAGAAACGGCGCCAGCTCGACCGGTCAACGCAAACATCTCGCCGGAAGACCGCAATCGGCCGATCCCTGGGATTTGCCTGGCCAGGCGGCAGATATCCCTTCTCCGCCACGTGCTGGCGTTGCTCCCAAACCCGCCCCCTCCCTGGCAGCGGCACAACAGGCGAATACGGCCCTTCGCACCGCGTTCTTGCGCGGCATGGGCATTGAGGAAGCCGATTTTCCCGGACGCGACAGCGTCGCGGAAATGGAGAAGTTCGGTCGCGAGTATCGGCTCATGATGGAAGGCCTGATGCAGCTGCTGCGCAAGCGGGCCGAGGAAAAGGGAAACGCTCGCGTCGCCCAGACGGTGGTGGGAGCCTCTGAAGTCAATCCGCTCAAGTTTCTGCCGACGGTCGACGACGCCATCGTGACCATCATAGCGGAGCGCAGCCCCGGATTTCTGGCCGGCGAAGCGGCAATCGCGGATGCGGTCCGCGATCTCGCGCAACATCACGTGCGCGCCTGGCGAGGCGTGCAGTCGGCCTTGCGGCGGATGATTGACCGTTTTGACCCGGCAGCGATCGAGGAAGAGTTGAAATCAAGTTCAGCGATCGGCACCCTGCTTTCTGGCGGGCGCAGCGCCAAGCTGTGGGAGCTATACCAGAAACGCCATCGTGAAATCGCCCAGAGTGCGGAATCGAGCTTCCTCGGCGAAATCGGCGCTGATTTTCGGGATGCATATGAGGAGGAGTGAAAAATGATCGATCGACGCGAATTTATCGTTGCCCTGGGCGCAACCGGGCTGCTTGCGGCTTGTCAGAGCGGTCCGCCAAAACCATCCGCGGTCACCGTCAACCTGACCGGCGCGGCCGGCATGAACCCGGGACCAGGTGGCGGCGACCGGCCCGTGACGGTCCTCGTGATGCGGCTGCGCAGCACCGGTAAATTCAACTCGGCCGATTATTTCGCGCTGCAGGGGGATGCCGGCTCCGCACTCGCAGGCGATCTCATTGGATCCGACCAGATCTCCGTCGGGCCGGGAAAGACCGCATCCAAAACCATCACCGTAGAGCCGGACGCGGCTGCGCTGGGCTTCGTTGCCCTCGTTCGCGAGCCCGGCGGCCGGAGCTGGCGCACAACCAAGTCGGTGTCGTCGGGATCAACAGTTACCGTCAACGTCACGCTTGGCAGCGGCGGCATTTCCGCCTAGCGGCCAGGGCAAGGGGTGCTCGATGCAGGAAGTAGCGGCATGAGCGATGCAAACAGGGTGCTGTGGTCCGAAGGCCTGTTTCTGCGGACCCAGCATTTTCAGCAGCAGGATCGCTTTTTCGAGGCGACGGTGCGCGGCGCGTTGCAGGCCGGGCAGTTGCATACGTTCGGCTTTCAGCAGCTGACGCTGGACCAGGCAATGCTCGATGCCGGCCAGGTCTCGATCCTGTCGGCACAGGGCATCTTTCCGGATGGAACCCCCTTCTCCATCCCTGACCTGATGGACGCGCCACGACCGCTGCCGGTCACCGCCGATACGGGTGCCGGACCGGTGCTGGTCGCCCTGCCGATCGAGCCTGCTGGCGGTGTCGGCTTCGATCCGGCGCACGCGGCCTCGACAGGAGCACGCTATCATGGGCGCATCGTTTCGGTGCGCGACGCCGTCCAGGGCGGTTCGGATCCTGAAGAAATCGAAATCGCCCGACCGCAGGCGCTGCTGCTTGCACCGGGAAAATCGGTTGGCGGCTACACCGCCTTGCCCATAGCCGACATCAAAGGGGTTCGAGCCGATGGCGGCGTCTCCCTGGATGAGACGTTCCTGCCGCCGACACTGGTTACCGGAGCAGTGGCCTGGTACCGGCAGTTGCTTTTGGAAGTCGTCACCGGCCTCGACCAAATCGCCGAGGCGCATGGCAAAATGGTCATGGGTGGGCCAGGGCGTAGCGTCGAAGACCTCTTGATGCTCAATCTCGCCAATGCGGCGCGTCCACGACTGGCGCACATGCTGGCGCAGGATGTTTTCCATCCGGCCGAGCTTTACCTGGAGCTTGCCGGTCTTGCCGGTTCGATGGCGACCTATGGCTCGAGCGCGCGACGGCTGAGCGAGTTGCCCGCCTACGATCACATGGCGCCCGGCCCCGCATATTCGGCGCTGGCGGACGCCTTGCGCTCACTCATCCTGAGCCTGCGTTACATCGAGCCTAAATCCCGCGCACTGCCGGTCATGCGGCATTCGACCAACGTCTGGAAAATCCGCATCGACAACCCGAAGCTGCTGGTGGCCAGCCGGATCGTTATCCGGGTCGGTTCCGAGCTGTCGGAAGATGCCTTGCGTAAGATTTTCGTCAACCAGGCGACTGTCGGTTCGGCCGATCAGTTCGAGGGTCTATGGAAATCCCGTCTACCCGGCATTCCACTGAAACCGCTTCATTCCCAGCCCCGCGAAATCCCCTACGATGGCGATCGGCTGTGCCTTGAACTGGATCAGAAAAGCGAGCACTGGGCCTCGCTGCTCGATGCCCCCGGCTTCGTTATTGGCGTGTCGGGTGTGCTGCCGAGCGAGCCGCAGGTGGACTGCTATTCGGTAAACAGGTGAGATCATGAGCCGGGATGATCCTTTCGGACTGTCGGAGGATCGCGAACGCACTCGCATACGGCTGACCGGCGCGCCGATGCCGCGACCGATGACGCCACTCCTGTCGGGCGCGCCAATGAAACGGTCGCGTACGCATCCCAACACCCTTGTCAACGCATTCGCGCCCTTGCTCGAGTTCGCGCCGGAGCTTGAAAGCGCGCTGCCACCGGAAAACCCGGAGGCGATGCGCACCCGGTTGCTCGAAGAGCTGGTTCGGGCACGCGACGCGGCAATGTCGGCGGGATCCTCGCTGGAGCGCGCCGACCAGGCAGCCTGGGTGGTGGCGGCGTTGCTCGATGATCTGGCCTTGAACACGCCATGGGGCGGTGCCAGCGCATGGCCGCGCCAGCCGCTTGTGGTGATGCTTCGAGGCGATGTCGATGCCGGCACGCAGTTCTTCACGCGTCTCGACGAACTGGAGCGCCACCCGAACCGGGATCGTGAACTGCTGGAATTGCAATATCATTGCCTGGCGCTCGGCTTCCGCGGCAAATATCGTGTGCCCGGCCGGTCGGGCGACCGCTCGCTCAATGCCGTTCGCGTTGCTGCGGCGCGCTTCCTGCGCGATGCCGACGCCGACGGCGCGCCACTGTCGCCGAACTGGAAAGGCGTGATCGCATCCGACGAGCCGCAGCGCTTCATCGTTCCGATCTGGGTAATGGCGCTCGGTGCGGCGGTTATCGCCACGGCAATCTATCTCGGGCTGTCGATGGGACTGAGCAGTCAGGCAGTCGAGCTTTCTACGCTCGTTCGTGCTCTGCCGCCACCCACGCGCGGCGATATCAGCCGCACATCGCCTCAGGTCGAAGCGCCGCCGCCGGAGGCCGTGGATTTCGCGCTGGTGCCGGAGTTTCAGGCCGGAGCGCCGGCGAATCTCAGGGCCGCGCTAAGCGGCACCGAGAGCGTTTCGCTGGCCAGGCTGATCATTCAGGCCTCCAACCCCGAACTGTTCCAGTCGTCGCGGCCGACACTGACGGAAGGCTTCGAGCCGCTGATTGGTTCGATCGCCAAAGTGATCTTGGCCAATCAGGAACTGATCGGAAAAATCACCGTGGTCGGCCATACCGACAGTATTCCTTTGCAACGGTCCAATCCGCTTTCCACCAACCAGCGGCTGTCGGAAGCGCGCGCAGCAACCATTACCGAGATGCTGGTCCAGAACGGTGTGCCGCAGGACCGCATTCGCTTCGAAGGACGTGCAGCTACCGATCCAGTGGCCGACGACAGCACGCGCGCGGGACGGGCCTTGAACCGCCGCGTCGAGGTGCTGGTCGAAAAGAGGCTATGAGATGTTCATCCTGCGCTTCCTCTGGGCGGTTCTGACATCGCGCTGGCTGTGGACGCTGATCGGCATCACGCTGCTTTCCCTGGTTATCTGGGTGTTCGGCCCGATCGTGAAGGTTGGTGCTTACGAACCCTTCGCCTCGGAAAATGTGCGCATCGTCATCATTGCGCTGCTGGTCATCTTCTGGCTGATCTGGCTGATCGTCGCGCAGCGCCGGGCGATCCGAGCCAACCGCATGTTCGTCGCCGAAATCGCTGCGCCCGTGGTGGAAAAACCGCTGAGCCCCGGCGAAGAGAACGTCGCCGCAGTCGGCGCCAAGTTCGCCGAGGTGATGGCCGAATTGAAGCGTCGCAGGCTGGGCGGACGCAAGTTCCTGCGCGAGATGCCTTGGTACGTGATCGTTGGGCCACCGGCCACCGGCAAGACCACGGCTTTGCGCCAGTCCGGTCTGAACTTTCCGATCGATCTCACCGACGACCTGCAGGGGGTTGGCGGCACGCGCAACTGCGACTGGTTTTTCTCTGAGAACGCAGTTCTGATCGACACGGCGGGCCGCTACGTGCAGCAGGAGAGCCGGCCGGACGTCGATGCGGCGGAATGGCTAGGCTTCCTCGACCTCTTGAAAAAGCATCGCGGCCGCCGGGCGCTGAACGGCGTGATCGTCGCGCTGTCGATCGACGCGCTTTCAGAGGGCGACGAAGCCATCAAGGCACATGGCCGCAAGATCCGTCGGCGCTTGGCAGAGCTCAACGACCGGCTCGAAATCCGCCTCCCGGTCTATCTGATGCTGACCAAGGCCGATCTGATCAAGGGTTTCGAGGCCTTCTTCGGCGGCCTGTCGACGGCCTCGCGCGAGCAGGTGTGGGGGACGACCTTCGCACTGGATGCGCGTGTCGACGCAAAGACCATAGAGCGGGAAATCGCCACCCTTGCCACGGAACTCGAGCGGCGGCTGGTGCCACGCCTGGAGGATGAGGACAAACTCGCTGCCCGCGCCGAGATTTTCAGATTTCCCGCCCAGCTCACAAGCCTGTCCGAGCCTATCCAGGTGCTGATCGAGGCGATGTTCGGCGAAAGCCGGTACGAAGAAGCCGCCTGGCTGCGCGGCCTCTATCTGACGTCGGCGACCCAGGAAGGGGCGCCCATCGACCGGCTGACCGCGGCACTGTCTTCATCCTTCGGTCTTCCGCCGCGGCGTGC
This sequence comes from Mesorhizobium sp. M6A.T.Ce.TU.002.03.1.1, assembly GCF_003997275.1. NCBI lineage: Bacteria > Pseudomonadati > Pseudomonadota > Alphaproteobacteria > Hyphomicrobiales > Phyllobacteriaceae > Mesorhizobium > Mesorhizobium sp. M6A.T.Ce.TU.002.03.1.1. The sequence goes on along the minus strand of NZ_RZTI01000003.1, from coordinate 71,132 downwards.
CATGCCGGCGCCGCGCGTTGAAAAACGCAGTTTTTTCCTGAAGAACCTGCTGACCGAGGTCATCTTCAGGGAGGCCGGCCTGGGGACGTTCGATCCGCTGGCGCAGCGCCGCCGCGCCTGGATCTGGCGCGGCGCCGCGGCAGCCTGTGCCGCCGCCGCCTTGTTGGCCGGTGCGATGTTCACCTGGTCCTACTATGACAACCGCAATGCGATCACAGCACAGGCGAGCCAGTTCGAAGCGCTGCAGGCGCCATTGACCGCAGCAGCCGCGAGCCCGGCATCGGTGGAGCAGCCCGCTATCGATGGCGCGCTCAACGCGATGGCCGAGGTCGCAAATGCCCGAACGGCACCGCCGAGCAGTGCCCAGGATCTACTGGGACCATCGGCATCGGCGGAGCTGCTGCGGGCGCAGACCGACACTTACGACCACGCACTGCGCAATGTTCTCGAGCCGCACATGGTCGCTTTGCTCGAGGCGACTATGTGGCGGCAGATCCGCGATCCGGATTTCATGCTGGGGGCGCTGAAAACCTATCGCATGATGACGGGCCTGTCGCAGATGGATGCCGATTTCGTCCAGAACTGGTGGGTCAGTGATTTGCCGGAATTCGCACCGGCAGCGCCCTTTCCGACCGCCGACGCGGAAGAGCACCAGCTTGCCGCGATCCGCCGCATGGCGGTCGATGACAGCTACATCGCCGCGGATCAGGCGCTGGTTGCCGAGGCGCTGAAAACCGTCTGCACGATTTCGCTGCCGGCGCGTGGCTACAGACAGTTGCTGGCCGATCCGGCGGTGGCCGGCCTCAAGGAATGGATCCCGGCGAATTTCGCCGGTCCCAACGGCGCCAAGGTCTTTGCACGGCGTTCCGACAAGACGCTGCGCGTCGGCATTTCAGGCGCGTTCACCTATTCCGGCTTCCACGATGCCATTCTCGACCGGATCGAGGATGTCGCCGCCCAGGCCGCACTCGATCGGGCGGTCTTTGCCGGCGGCTGTTCGGAAAATTCCGAAACCTCGGTCTCGGCGCTGTCCGAGGATATTCTAAAACTCTACTACGAAGACTACATCGCACAATGGGACAGCATCCTGCGCGATATCAGGCTCGCGCCATTGGCCGACCTGAATGTCGCCAGCGAGAACCTCAAGGACCTTTCGAGTGCTGACTCTGCGCTGAAGCGCCTGCTTACGGCGGTCGTTCAGGAGACCGAGCTTACCCGATCCGATGAAGCGCCGGCCGATAACAAGGCAGCAGCAAAGGGCGGCTCGAAACTGCTCAGCAAACTCGGCAAGCTTGGCAAACTGGCCAAGACAGGCGCAAAACTGCTGCCACGCGCAGGCTCCGCAGACGAGGTGGATCTTACCGGCAATCTCGTGGCCGAACACTTCAAGCCGCTCAAGGGCGCGATCGCCGAGGTCGACGGCCAGCCGCCGGCACTCGACGCCGCGGTGGTGGCGCTGACCGCACTTTCGAACGTGCTGCAGACGGTCACGGCCAATCCCGACCCTCAGGACGCCATCAAGAAACAGGGCGGCCTCGCCGAGCTGACGGGAGCGGTCGCCAGGCAAGCGCAGATCCTGCCCGACCCGATCGACGACTGGCTCGGTGGCATCGCCGGCGACACCAGCGGCCTGACACAGAAGGCGGTCACCTCGGAGCTTAACGCCATTTGGCGCGCCGACATCCTGCCATTCTGCCAAGCAGCGCTGAACGACCGCTATCCGTTCAGCCCCGAAAGCGCCGTGGACGTCAATGTCCGCGATTTCGCTCGCCTGTTCGGGCCGGCCGGGATGATCGACGCCTTCATCAACGACCACCTGATCAGCTATGTCGATACCGCCAGCCAGCCATGGAAATGGCGTGCCGACTTCGGTCTGGACCCGGCGGCTCTGGCGGCATTCGAACAGGCCAGGCGGATCCGCGACGATCTCTTTCCTGGCGGTACGGGTCCGGTGATGAGCTTCACGCTCGAACCGAAGGACCTGTCTCCCAACGTCACACGCGTGACGCTCAACCTCGATGGCCAGAACCTCGTCTACTACAACAACGCGACGCGACCGCAACCAATGACTTGGCCGGGCAAGGACGGCACCGGCGTCATCTCGCTCGCCTTCCAGCCGATCGACGGCTCGCCCGAAATCATGCTCAACGAGACCGGCAGCTGGGCGTGGCTGAGGATGCTGCGCAGCGGCCGTTTCACCGGCACCTCACTGTCCGATGTCTACAGCCTGCGATTGGGCACGCAAGGCATGTACGCGGATTTCGAGCTCAAGGCCGCCAGCGTCGAAAATCCTTACAATCTGGAGATGTTCAAGAAGTTCTCATGTCCGCCACAGATATGACCATCGGCTTCTTCGGCAAGTTACCGGCGACTGGAGATTTCGTCGCTTGGAACCTGCCGCGGACCTTCATCGACCGCTGGGATCGGTGGATGTCGATGGAATTGCGCGCGCGACCCGATGAAGGCGACCTCGACCCGCGCGCTTGGCGCTTTATTGTCCAGGCCGGGATTTTCGGTGACCAGCCCTGCGCCGGTGTCTGGCGCATGAGCGAGGACCGCGTCGGCCGCCGTTATCCGTTCGCCATCGTCCGGCTTGGGCCCCCGCCGGAGCCGGGCGACCCGTGGTACGATGCCGTGGCCTCGCTTCTTCAGAACTGCGTCGACAACTACTGGGCGCAGACCCGGCTGGCCGAAAGCCTTCAGATTTTGCCACCTCCGGGCGCCGCCGCCGCGACCGACAAGATCGCATTCTGGAGCGACGACTGGGAGGTCAGGGAGTTCGGCTTCGCCGACATCCACGACCTTGCTCAAAATGCCCTGCCCGCGATGCGCGCGGCACGGCCGGAGACGGCGGAGTCCTGAGCCATGGGTAACACGGTCTACGCCGAAAAGATGGGCTTCTTCCACCAGGCAAGCGGCGGCAAGGGCGTCGCGCCGGGCGACGTCTGCCTCAGCCCGCCGCCGCCGCCGGCGGGACCGGTGCCGGTTCCATATGTCAACATGCTTTCTGCCAGCGATCTCATCAAAGGCAGCAAGAGCGTCAAGGTGCAGGGAACACCGACGGCGCTGGAGAACTCTTCCGAAGTGGCGCTGAGTACGGGCAACGAAGCGGCCACGCCGGGACTGGGCGCCGGCGTGGTCACCCATCGCATCAAGGGCAAGGGTGTCTTCAAACTGTGGTCGTTCACGGTCAAGGCAGAAGGCAAGGGGGTCGACCGTCACGGCGACATGATGGCTCAGAACACGGCGAGCGATCTGCCCAACTGCATCGATGGGCAGGCCATGGTCGATTTCGAGGCTGAGTTGGGCGAGAACTACGGCAAGCCCTGCAAAAGCAAATATAAGGCGAGCGTCCATCGGCCAAAACGGGATCCTTCGCCGGCGCAAGTCAAGGAGGTCAAGGACAAGCCGTGTTGGGAATGCGAGCGGGATCACGGCGAGACCGAAGCGGCATGGCGCACCCAGAGCGATGAATCGAAGGGCGCTGGCGGCTGGCTGAGGGGCAAGCTTTTCGTCAAGCTGAAGAAGGTCAGGAAGCACGGCACCAAGCATTCGAGGGGCAAGGGTCATATGACCCACGACCATCAGCCACCTTTGGCCGTTGCTTGGGAGATGGGTGGTTGCCACATGGGTGCCGAGAAGTTTCGCAAGCGTTTCGAGAAGGACGATGTGGTGAAGTCGCATTGTAAAGCGCACTACAAGAGCCAGGGGTCACAGGTAGACGAGTACGCAAAGAAACTGCGTGCGCAATTCAAGGCAGCGGCATAGGTGCGGCATGGCGAATAAGATCGACAAGCTTCAAAAGAACTACATTCGAGACATGCGGGTAGTGCAGCCGGTGGTGCAGCACTGGTGGAGCGGTCTGGTCGAAAAGCTCGGCCTTGATGAAGCCACCAGACGCTGGCCGACAGGCCCTTCCGGACATCCGAGCGTCATAGAGGTTTTTCGCAGCTATTATTTCGAGATCGAGGAATTGAACCTGGAGGCCGAGGACGAATTCGAGGAAAGGCCGCCGAAACCGTGGGAAGAGATGTGGGGTGCCGAGGACGACGACGAGGCGCCGCGCGTGGAACGCGAGATCGATCGCCTGATCTATGATATGACTGAGAAGGCGCCGGACCTTGAGTTGCTGGTCTTCGGTCTGGTTTTTGTTCCCATTGGCCTCGACCAGGACGACGAGAGCTGCTGATGACCCTGATTACACTCCGCAGCACCGAAGACGGCATTGCCCGACTGCTGGCACAACCAGGCGACATCAAGCCGCGGCGCGACGATATCCGCCGCAGCACTCTGGAAGAGGCGTCGGCCGAACACCAGGAGGTTTTCGGCGACTATGTTGCTGACCTCACCACTGCTTGCGGCATCGCCGATAAATGGTGGGAGGACACCGTCAACGCGCAGGTCAAGAAAGGCATGGACCGCGACGACGCGATCGCCGTCTCGTTCAACCGGCGTTGGGCCGGGCCCGCCGCCCATCCCAAAGTGGTGTGGATCGTAAGGTTGTATTGGTTGGCCTGCGACAAGATCAACACCGATTTCGTGCCCGGCAAACCGGTCTATCCTGAGACGTTTCTGCTGAAGTGGCTCGTCGACGCTGGTGAGAAGGAACTGGTCCAGCTGATCGCCTGCATGCCCTACTGGCCGGTCGGTCTCGACGAAAACGGCGATTGGTCCTGAGCCATGGCCTTTGCTGTATGGCTGGAGAACCGCACGCCATTTTCCGCAGCGACCCATGTGCAGGTCAACTCCGACGGGCAGGAGGTGCTGGTGGCGATGTTTTCCGCCAGTTTTCATGCACCGAAGGAAGGCAGCGACCTCGAGCCATCCGGCGAGCAGTTGCCAGTCATCTTTGGCGACACCCCCTTCGGCAATCCAGCTCTGTCTTCGACCCGTTATGAATCCGATATCGTGCCGCTCAAGCCGGCTTCGGAGATCATCGTCAACGGCACGGCTTACGCTCCAAATGGCAAGCCGATTCGTGAAACGCAGGTTGGCCTTCGTGTGGGCGGTATGCGCAAGGCGCTCAACGTCGTCGGCGATCGCACGTATGACATGGGTAGCTACAGCGCGCCGAACCCGTTCCTCACCATGCCGATCGTCTATGAGCGCGCCTATGGCGGCACCACGGCGGATGGCAACGCCGATCCGCGCAACCCGGTCGGCGTCGGTTTCCACCATGCGCCGTCGGCCGATACGCAGGTGCGCACTCAGGCGCCCAACATCACTTATCCAGGCGAGCCCTTTCTCAACCCTTCCGACCGGCCGAAGCCGGCTGGCTTTGGCGCGCTTGGTCGCGGCTGGCAGCCGCGAATCGGCTATGCAGGCACCTACGATCAGGCCTGGATCGAAACGCAGTGGCCGTTGCCGCCGAAGGATTTCGACCCGCGTTTCAACATGTGTGCGCCAGCCGACCAGCAGGTGCCGCGCCTTGTCGGTGGCGAGCAGGTGACGGTGATCGGCATGACGCCGTCCGGCCGTTGGGACTTCCGGCTGCCACGCATTGTTGCGCCGCTGCGTCTCATTTTTGCAGATCGCGTTGAAGAAGCCATTCTCCAGCCCGATACGCTCATCATCGAGCCGGACTTGAGACGTCTCACCCTGAAGGCCCGCCTTTCTTTCGTGACCCGGCGCAATGCTCCGCAGTTGCGCGAAATAGTCTTCGGCCATGTGTCGCCCGTCCTGTTGAGCGCCCACTTTAAGCGCAAGCAATATCTTAACCCACTCGGCACCGACGGCACGTTACATGACCAGCCGGTATTCCTGCCATGAAGCGTCCGCTCTACATAACAGGCGCAGGTGCGGTGACCGCAGCCGGGCTTGACGCGAGCCAGACCTTGGCGGCGATCCGGGCAAGCTTGTCGGCTTTCGAGGAAATTGACCTCATCGATCCCATGGGCGCCATCCAGATCGTTGCGCGCATCCCTGTCCATTGGCAATTGCGCGCCAACGACGGCGCATGGCTCGTCAATATGGCGTCGCGCGCCATTGTCGAGGCGTTGCGAACAAGTATGGCCGGCCCGGCGGCTACGGCGATCCTGCTTGCCCCACCCGAAAGCTTCCGCAATCATCCGGCATACAACGATATCCCGCCATCCGGCTTTCTTGCGGCCGTGATCAAGGCGACCGGCAATCGCTTCCACGCCGCCTCGCGTGCGATCGATGGTGGCGCGGCGGCAAGCGTCGGCCTTCTCGATCGAGCGGTGGAACTGCTGGAGCAGCCAGACGTCGGACAGGTCCTGCTTGGCGGAGTAGACAGCCTCGTCAACGAAACCGATCTTTCCCGACTTGGCAAAGCCGGTCGCCTCAAAGGTGCGGAAAACGCGCAAGGTCTCGTGCCTGGCGAGGCCGCCGCTTTCGTTCGGCTGACGCGGGAGCCGGAAGGAAAGGCTGCGGTGGTGGCTGCCATTCATAGCGTCGGGACAGCCCAGGAGACTGACAGCGTGCTTTCGGACCGCTATAGCCAGGGCCGCGCCATGCTCGGCGCCTTGCGCGATGCGGTGAGCGGATCGGGACCATCGGAACCAAACATCAATTTCGTCGTCAGCAACGGCAACGGCGAGCGGTACAGCGGCTGGGAACTGCTGATCGCCCGTCCCCGCTTCTACCGCACCCGCCGTGAAATCCTGCCCACCGCCTATCCGGCGATGACGATCGGCGATATCGGCGCTGCCGGAGGGGCGATGGCCCTGATGCTGGCGGCTGACAGTTTTGTGAACGACTATGCGCCGGGGCCGACCGCCATCTGCGAGGTGGCTTCCGAAGGCGGCCTGCGCGCCGCCGCGGTGATGGCCGGCATGACCCGCCGCTGAACTCAAAACGTTGTTCGTTCACATCCAGGCCGGGAACCGGCGCGTCCTGCGCCAATCGGTCAGCGGCGCGTCCGGCTCGGCGAGTGCTGCGCGCAACGCATCCAGCCGAAGTCTGCGCATCGAGTGGAAGAGTGCATGATTGCGCCCGCCGCGCCCCTCGTCCCACCATTCCGCTACGCGATCCGCGACCGGAAGCGGTGTTTCGTTGAGGGATTCGAAGTCCTTACCAAGCAAGGACGGGTCCGTCGTGAACAGGTCGGAGTCGTTGAAATCCACCTCGAACAGATCGCGAAGCGCAAGTCCGGCAGCGAATACGAGGTCGGGTTCCCGCATCTTGGCGATCAGCCAGGGCATGACCGACCGGTCGCCAAAGAGGCCGATTGCCGCTGTCGCGGTGGCGCGCAAGGCAGGCTGCTTCAGACGTTCCTGCAGCCACGCCTTGCCGGTCTTCAAGGGCGTCGTCAGCAGGCGCAACTCGATCGCCGCGGCGGCCAGATCGGGCTCGGCTAGCACGATCCGGTCGAGCACCGGGTTGGCCGAGCGCGTTTCGCCAAGAAGGCAAGCAGCAAGGGCCGCCGTCAGGCGTTCCCTCGACGTGTCGCCGTCAAGTCCGTCCAGCACCGCCGGAAGGAGGTCGCGCCGTTTGAGCCCGCCGGCAAGCCGAAACGCACGCCTGCGAACATCCGGGTCCGGATTGCTCAGCAAATCGCCGAGGCGGGCACCGGGATCGACGCGATGATGCCAGAGTGCCGCGAGGCCGAGGCCGCGCAGCCGCGCATCGCGCGCGTCCAGCCATTCCGCCACCAACGGACTCAGATTTTCGCGCGGCGTGCGCGCTATCGCGCCGGACAGGCCCGACACGCCAACCTCGCCCAGCGTCGCCGCGGCGTCGACCGCCGAGGCAACGGCTTCGGCCTCGCCCCAGCGCAACGCCAGCACGCCGAGCACGAAAAGCTCGCCGGGCTCGGCATAATCGGCGAAATGCGCCTGGGCCGCCTCCCAGCCGGCCTTTCCGGAAGCCATCAGCCCTTCGAGATTTGCATTCAGGCGCTGGTCGATGCGGCCGATATCGGTTTCGCCCAGGATCGGACCATCGATTTCACGGCGGCGACGAAACCAGAGGAAGGCCGCGTCGCTGGCGTGCTGGTCCACCATGGCAGCGATAGACGCGATCCGCTGCATCGTGAACGCCTCAGTTGAGATGGATGGCTCCGCCACGGATGCGGTTGGTGCCGCTGGCGTGGCTCGTTAGCTGGTTGCCGCGAATTGTGATGCGCCCATCCTTCTCCAGGATGATCGATGCCAGGCCGCAGCGCAGTTCTATACGTTCTTCTCCGGTGATGACGACACGATCGCCTTCGCGGACAACTGACAATTTCCTCTCCTTGTGAGGCGGATCGACGATGCGTCCGACGACCAGCGGCCGCGTCGGATCACCATCCTCGAACAGGAGAGCCAGTTCCGAACCGACCGCCGAGACGTCCAGCTCCGCCAGACTGCGCGCCGCAATCGCGGTCTCGCGCGGATTACCGACGAAGACAACCAGCGGCGCGCCGTCTTCGAAACCGATCAGCAGGCCGATCACGACGCCGTCGATACGATCCAGCACTTCCATGATGACGCCCTCAATTGTTGTGGATGTTGCTTCCCTTGACGACCACGTCGCCACCGGCCTTGATATTAATCTTGCCGCTGCCCTTGATGGTAATGTCCTTGCCGTCGGCAACAATGGTGCCATCCTTTTTCATAGTGATCGACGCGTCGCCGCATTTGAGCGTGATCGAGTCGCCCGCCTCGATCACCAGATTCTTGCCGACCTTGATCGAACTGTCTTCGGCGATTTGGATTCCGCTGCCCTTGCCGATCTTGAGCGCATGCCCGCCTCCGACATCGGTTGCGTCGTCAGCGCCGATCTTTGCTGACCTGGCTTTGCCGATCTGCGACGACTGCGCTCCGCCGATGGCGAAACTCTGGTCCGTGCCGATCTGAACACTCTGGGCGGCGGCGATTGTCCAGTTGTCCGCCGCTCCGATCGTGTGAGTCTGTCCGGCCCCCACCGTCATCGACCGCGATGCGCCGATCTGATTGGTCTGGACGGCTCCAACGCTTCGGGTTTCCGCTGCACCCACTGAATCGACACGCGCCGCGCCTACTGTGATCGTCTGGACTAACCCGACAGTCTGTGTGTGATTGGACCCGATCGTCTCAGTCGAGTTCGACCCGATACCGATCGTCTCGTTCGATCCGACGGTCAGCGAACGGTTCACGCCTACCGTCTCGGTGTCGTTGTTGCCGATATCCGTGGTCTGGTCGACGCCGACCTTGACCGTCTTGTTGTTGCCGACGTCCTCGTCGAGGTTGTGGCCGACTGAGTGCTTGGCGTCGTGGTCGATGCGGTCGGACTGGTCGTGTTGCACCAGCTTGGTGCGGTCGTTCTTGATCAGAAGGTTGTGGTCCTTCTGTGCCTGGAAATTGACCAGTTCGGAGCCGGCCTTATCCTCGAACATCAGCTCGTTGTAACCGCCGCCGCCTTTCGAAGAGTCGGATTTCCAGCCGGATTGCGTGGCGCTGCCCGGCAGTCCGTAGGGCGGCATCTGCGAGGCATTGTAGACCCGGCCGGTGATGATCGGCAGATCCGGATCGCCTTCAATGAAATCGACAATGACCTCCTGGCCGATGCGCGGTATCTGGATGAAACCCCAGCCGCTGCCGGCCCAGGTCTGCGAGACCCGCACGAAACAGGAGCTGTTCTGATCCTTCTTGCCCAGACGGTCCCAGTGGAACTGGACCTTCACCCGGGCATATTTGTCGGTGAATATCTCCTCGCCTGATGGACCGACCACCGTCGCCGTCTGTGGGCCGCGCATGATCGGTCGTGGCGTGATCCGTGGCGGGCGATAGGCCAAGGCGGTCGGCGCCACGCCGAGGATCACCTTGAAGTTCTCGCTTTCGACGTCGGCATGGGCTCTGTAGCCCGGATCAAACAGCCTGTATTCGGCGCTGACCACCAGATACTCCTGGTTCTGGTCTTCGCGCGGGAAGCCGTCAAGCTTGAACGTGCAGCCGGAATAGAGGCCACGCACGGTGCCGACAGCGGCGATGCGCTGGTGCACGGCCTGGATTTCCTCGCGCCGGATCGCGGCCAGGCTGTCGCCGCGACCGACTTCGAGATGCGCACCAGGCTGGCGGTAATTCTCGCCAGCGGCCAGTTTGTGGCCGAACGGCTGGGCCGACTTGGCCGTGAGGTCGGCGCCCGGCTTCTTGAAGTCATAGTCGGTATGGACATAGGCGCCCGGCCGCACCGAGCTGCCTGGAATCCATTCGGTGATGTATTCGACATCGCGCCGGGAGCCCTGCCCTTCGAAGTGATATGGCACCTTTTCGTAGCCCGGCGCGGGCTTCAGCTTGTTCATGGCATCGACCAGCACAAGCGTGTGTTTGCCCTCGTCATGTTCGAAAAAATACAAGATGCCTTCGTGCTCCAGCAGCCGCTGCACGAAATCGAGATCGGTCTCGTCGTACTGCACGCAGTACTCGCGCGGCGGATAAGAACCCTGCAGGCGTTTCTCGAATTTCGCCGTGCTGTATTTCGAGAAAACCTCTTCGACGATTTCGATGACGCTCATGTTCTGGAAAATGCGGCAGTCGGTCGTATTGCCGAGAAACCAGAGCCAGGGCCTGATGGCTGCTTCGTAGTACGCTAGGCGGTCCTCGATCCGGGTGAGCCGAAACTCGGACACAAGCCCGCTGAACCAGCGTTTCGGATCGGATTCACCTTCGATCGATACGGCACCGCCCAGCATCTTCAGCGGATCGATATCGGGGCTGCTGCTCACGAACCCGACCGTATAGGCCAAACAACGACTGATCTCATCGCGCCCGACAAGATGCGTGAAGGTCAACAGGTCAGCGCCAAGCGGCGTCTGCACAACCGTGGCGCGTTCGTCCGGCATGGGTCTTGCCCCTCCCGCCGCTCGTTTCTGCTTGAGCCTAGCACATGTCTTCCAGCGACCAAAGGGGACCGGACCGGTGGCTGCGGCGTGTCACCTCTCGAATCATCGACTTGAAAGCTTCGTAACGCCGCGCTCGTGATTTTGCTGGTATAATGGAAGTCCTGGGTGAGTGTCCCGACAGGCGATCGACGGCGATTTTTGAATGTTCATCAGGCTGCAGATCAACAATGCCGATTCCCTGCCGGCCGGTATTTCGACCGGCTACTCAGCTCGTGATCGCAGCTTCGAAATCGGGCGCGAGGCCTGCGACTGGACCTTGCCCGATCCCGACAAGTTCATCTCCGGCCGACACTGCGACGTTCGATACGAGGCAGGCGCGTTTTGGCTGCACGATGTCTCGCGCAATGGAACCTTCATAAACGGGTCGACCCATCGCATGGCCGGCCCGCATCGGCTTGACCATGGAGACCGGTTGCTGATCGGCCGCTACGTCATCTTGGTATCGATTGACGACGAGCGCACCACGGAGGGTCATCCTCAAAGCAGGCACGGTTCTACGCAACGAGAAATGCCGATCACGTCAGGTCGGCCGCTGGACTTCGGAGGCGAGCCCTTCTTCAATCCGGTAGAGCACCGAGCACCGGTGTCGACGTCTTCGCCGCCCGCGCCTCTCCCTTCGACGAGGGACGAGGTGCTGCGGGAAATCGCGATCGGAGCTGGCATCTCTGCGGAATTGCTCCAATCGCGTGATCCGCATGAAGTCGCTGCCGAAATCGGCGCGGTGCTGCGGACGGTTGTCGAGGAACTGGCCTTGTTGCTGAAGGCACGTGCGGCTGCGAAAATACTGGCCAAGAGCACACATCGGACGATGATCAGCGCTGCCGATAACAATCCCTTGAAGTTCGTCCCGGGAACCGACGACATCCTTGAAATCATGTTTGCACGACGCAGAGCCGGCTATCTTGATGCCAGGCACAGTATCGAAGACGCATTCCGCGATCTCAAGACGCATGAATTTGCTACCTACGCAGCCATGCAAGCTGCGCTCTCCCGGCTGCTTGACGACCTGTCGCCCGAGGCGATCGGCAAGAAGCTTCCGCCTGCGTCATTCACATCGAAGAAGAGCCTGGCTTGGGACGCCTTCGTTGCCAAATGGCGGACCATGGAAGAAACACACGAAAACGGAATGCTGGACATATTCCTGGCCTATTTCAGCGAAGCCTATGCCAAAGCCGACAAGCAAAAATAGGTCGGGAAGACTGAACCTGGCGCATTCCCGGGAATTGAGTCGGTTTGCTATGCTGATCTTCGGTTGCGGAGCGGACCACACGCCAACTGGAAGCATTAGAGCGTCCTTTGCGAGCCCAAAGGACACGGCGCTGTAGTTGGCGGAAGAAAAATCCTTTCGCAGCACTGCATCCTGTTCCAATCGACAGCTTCTGAGATTACGATCACATACGACAGTTCGCCAGCGGGTAAGGCTGATTGACCCGGGGGTCTGCGGCAAATGTCATGTTACGGCGGGATAGCCTTTTGTAGCCGACCTTCCTCCAGACACTGCCCTCATCAGCAGCGCCTGCATTTCCTGTGCCTGACCAGGGACCGTTTTACCCGGTTCTGGCGCACACGCAGCAACCAGGTGTGGACGGACGTTTGGCGATGAGCTCGAAGGACGATCCGTTCGGCCCAGCGGGCAAGACCGTCATTCGCGCACCGCGCCCCGCTGAAAAATCAGCGCCAACTCCTCAAGGGCCTGTTCCTGATAGCAGGCAGCCCGGTCCTTCGCGGGCTAAGGATTCAACGGTTTTCGATCCGGGTGTCGGTCAGCACACGCCGCCGGGCTGGACATCCGGAACCGTGATTTATCAGGGTGCAGATCCCGGCGCAGCGACCGGAAGCGGTTCCTTTGCGGCGACGCCGAAGCCAGCCATCCAGCAGGAAATCCTGCTGAATGCCACGGATGGCGTCAGATATTCAGCAGCGAACCCGATCCTCGCCGCGGCGGCGCCTTTGCTGATGTTGTTCGGCCAGCTCAGGCTCATGCCCGTCGAAAGACAGGCGGAACAACTAGCGGAACATGTCGCTGAGGCGATCGAAAAATTCGACCGGACAATGCAGAAAGCTGGTGTTCCCGAAGAAGACGCCAGGATCGCAAAATTTGCCCTTTGCGAAACCGCTGACGATCTCATCGGCAACCTGCCTTGGCCCAAGCGAGACGCCTGGGCGCAGCACAGCATGCTGTCGCAGTTCTTTCACGTCGAGCCCACCGGCGCGGGCTTCTACGAAGCACTGAATAAGATATTGGCCGCGCCGGAGGCACACTACGACCTGCTTGAATTGATGCATGCCTGCCTGTCGCTTGGGTTCGAAGGCCAGTATCGGGGCCTCGCACGCGAGGACAACAATCTCGAGCGCGTTCGACGCGATGTATACGAGACGCTTCGCTATTTCAGGGCGCGCGCCGACGAAGACATCTCGCCTCACTGGCAGAGCTTGGCGGCATCAATCGCACAGTCGTCGGCCCGGTTGCCGCTCTGGGTCATTGCGGCCGCAGCGTCGGCGCTGCTGACGGCGGCATTCTTCGCTTTGCGGGTCTTCATCACCAATGAAGGCGACGCCATTGCCGGCGGGTTGCTGGCGCTCAATCCATCCACGCCGGTCACCATCGAACGCGCCGGCGTGGTGCCGTCGGCTGTGCCGATGACAGTCACTCCGCCCGCCGCCACCAACCAGATCGATCGCATCCGCTCGGCACTGGCCAAGGATATCGCACGCGGTGGGCTGGCCGTCGGCACGCAGGGCATGTTCATTGTGGTGGAGATCAACAACGTCCTGTTGTTCCAGTCCGGCAGGGCCGAGGTGAACCCGGAGTTTCAGCCGATTGCCGCAGACATCGCCGCCGCGCTGGAACCCGAGCCCGGACCTATCAGGATCGTCGGCCATACGGACAATGTGAAGCCGCGAAAATCGAGCGCGTTCAAATCCAACTTCGACCTTTCGGTCGCCCGGGCGAAGGCTGTCGAAGCGATGATGGCGCCGAGGTTCAGCAAGCCTTCGCGGATCACGGTCGAGGGCAAGGGTGAGGACGAGCCGATCGCCGACAATGCGACGCCGGAAGGCCGCGCCCAGAATCGCCGTGTCGATGTGATGATCCCCAAGGAGGAGACATTGTGAGCACGGCCATCTGGAAGCGCCCATGACGCGTTGGCTGCTGCGGATATTCAGCGTCATCGCGTTGGCCGGGTTCGCGGCAGCCGTCTGGTTTGCCGGCCCATTGATCCGCTTTGCCGATACCCGCCCGCTGGCACCCGTCTGGCTGCGCGTGACGATCATCGGCGTGATCGTTGCGACCTTGACGCTCTTCTATGGATTTCGTTTCTGGCAAATGCGAAAGGCGCAAAAAGCGCTCGAGACTATTGTTGCCCGCAACGACGACAAGGATGACGACTCGCAGGTGCTCGAGGCTCGTATGAATGAGGCCATCGCTGCGCTCAAGCGGTCGAGCGGCAAGCGCAATTTCCTCTACGAGGTCCCTTGGTACATCGTCATCGGCCCGCCTGGTGCCGGCAAAACAACGGCGTTGGTCAATTCGGGTCTGAATTTTCCGCTTGCCGGTTCGGGGGACGCCCAGCCGGTCGCCGGCGTTGGCGGCACGCGATCCTGCGACTGGTGGTTCACCGACCAGGCGGTGCTGATCGACACCGCCGGACGCTACACGACGCAGGATTCCAACGCGCAGAGCGACAAGAAGAGCTGGCTCGCCTTCTTGTCGGTGCTAAAGAGATACCGCGCCAGGCAACCGATAAACGGCGTTATTCTGGCCATCAGCCTTGCCGATCTCATGAGCCTCGATGATCAGCAGCTTGACGTCCATGTCGTTGAGATACGCAGCCGTCTGCGCGAAATTCACGAAACACTGAAAATCCAGTTCCCGGTGTACCTGCTCTTCACCAAAGCCGACCTTGTCTCCGGTTTCATGGATTATTTTGGCGATTTCGACGAGCAGCGCCGCCGCAAAGTGTGGGGCGCGACATTCCAGACCGCCGATCGCAGCAAGAACATGGTCGGTGAGGCACCGGCCGAATTCGACGCATTGGCAAAACACCTGGCGGAGGAAATGGCCGACCGTCTGCAGGAAGAGGCTGATCCGGTCGTGCGCATAGCCATCTTTGGCTTTCCAGCCCAGTTTGGCGCGCTGAAAGGCCGTATTGCCAGTTTCATCGCCAGCATATTCGATCCGGCCCGCAGCCAGGTGAACGTCAGCCTGCGTGGACTCTATTTCTCGTCAGGCACGCAGGAGGGTACGCCGATCGATCAGGTGCTGGGCGCAATCGGCCGCAGTTTCGGCAGCGCTTCTCAAGCCCATCTTTCCGGCACCGGTAAAAGCTTCTTTTTGCATGATCTTCTGACCGGCGTCATTTTCGCGGAAGCCGGGTGGGTTTCATACGACAAATCGGCTGAAAGGCGTGCAGCGATCGCCAGATATGGTGGCTTTGGCGCAATAGCATTGATCGCTGCCGCGGCTCTGGGCACCTTGGCCCTGAGCTTTACGGCCAACAGGTCGCTGATCGCCTCTACAACACAAGCCGTAAGCCGGTATCGCGAGACGGCGGACCCGCTACTCAAAAGCACGACGGTCGCCGATATCGACCTCGAAAACGTCATTGGCCCGCTCGACCAGTTGCGCGATCTGCCGGCTGGGTTCGACACCATTGGCTTGCCGACACCGATCGAGGAGACATTCGGCCTCAGTCAGCGGGAACGACTTCTTTCGGCATCAAAAACAGCTTACCGGCAGGCGCTGGAACGTATGTTCCGCTCGCGCCTGCTGCTTCAGGCCGAACGGACGATCCAGGCCAAGATGGCCGATCCCGCCGCGCTCTATGAACCGCTGAAGATCTACCTGATGCTGGGCGGCAAGGCGCCGAAGGTCGACGACGAGTTGATCGTTTCCTGGATGAGGCAGGATTGGGAGCAGAACCGGTATCCGGGCGAAAACAACCGCGAGGGACGGGCGCAACTCGAAAAGCATCTGCGGGCCATGCTTGCCTTGGACGACGCCTATGATCCGGTTTTCGAACGCAACCAGCCACTTGTCGAATCCGCTCAACGCTCGCTCGGACGCATGAGCCTTGCCGATCGTGCCTCGGCTTTGGTCAAGTCGGCGGTATACGCGGCAGCGCTGGACGATTTTTCTGTCTCCGTGAAAGGCGGCCCGGAAGCGCAGTTGTTGTTCGAGCGTGTCGATGGTGGCGATCTGTCAGGGCTTCGCGTTCCCGGTATCTACACCTATGGCGGCTTCAACAACTTCTATCTCGAACAACTCTCGCGCATTGCGCAGATGCTGGTCGACGACCAGTGGGTACTCGGCGGCGGCGGCGAGCAAGGCGGCATCGATCAGGAGTTGCTCAAGCTCGGTCCCGAACTTGTCGAGCGCTATGGGAGGGAGTTCGCCGCGGCGTGGAACGGCGTTCTCGACAAATTGAAGTTCAAGGCGATGCTGAAGGACAAGCCGCGCTATATCGCGCTGTCCGCCGCCGCGTCACCGACCTCGCCAATCGACCAGCTTTTTACAGCGATCGCCGACGAAACAGCTCTGACCCGAGAAGCTGGTTCCGGCAACGGCTTTGGCTCCGAGGCCGAAGCTGGCGTGCTTCAAAACCAGCCACAGAACGCTGCAGATGTCGCCAGGGGATTGGCCCGCATCGGCCTTCAAATCGCCAGCGGCAAATCGCAAAGCCGGGCCGGCACAGGGACAGCTAGCGCGCAAAACCAGAATCCTGGGGCGAATATCGAAGCGCAATTCAGATCATTCCAGGCTTTGGTGAACGGTCCCGCCGGACGCCGCCCAATCGATGCGTTGACCCAGAATTTCCGCGACATCTACCAAAGCCTGCAACTAGCGGCCGATGTCCCTTCGCAGACGGAACGCGTCAACATGAATCTGCAGCTGCAGATATCCACCCTTCGCGCCAATGTCTCGCGTCTGCCCAAGCAACTCGCCCGAATGGTCACTGCGACCGCCGACGAGTTTGACGGCAACGTCGCAGAAACCTCGCTAGCGAATTTGAACCAGATGCTCGGCCAGACGGTCACGCGCACCTGCGAGGAGGTGGTCGCGGGCCGTTATCCTTTCGCCAGCAATGGCCCAGAGGATATTGCGATGGCGGATTTCGCGAAACTGTTCGGTCCAGGCGGGCTGATGGACCGGTTCTTTGCACAGAATCTCGCATCGTTGATCGACATGACCGGCCAGGACTGGAGCTGGAAACAGGATGCGCGGTTTGGGCGCGACCTGTCGAAGTCGACCTTGAAAAACTTCCAGCTGGCCGCGGAAATCCGCAACGCCTTTTTTCCTTCAGGTGGTTCGGTGCCGTTGGTCAACATCACCTTTACGCCGTTTTCACTGCATGGCGACGCCGATACGGCGGTCCTCGACGTCGATGGCCAGATTGTCCAAAGCAACCAGGCGGGTAACGCGCCAAGCACAGTGACCTGGCCAAGCGGCATGGCTTCCGCGTCAGCGAGCCTGAGCCTTGCCCCGGAAATGCCGGGCCGTGAGTCCGCGATCAAGTTCGACGGTCCGTGGGCACTGAAGCGTCTGCTGGACAAGGCTGATATCACCAGCACCGGCGGCAACACGGAAGCCCGCTTCGTGATAGGCGGGCGCGATGTTGCCTATACGATCCAGACCAATTCGGACCCCAACCCTCTCTTCCTTGCCGCGCTTACTGGGTTCAGCTGTCCAAAGGCGTTTTGAGATGACCATTGAGCTTCCCGACAGGGTGACGCTGTCCTTCGGCAACAGAGGCGCGGACGTTGATTTCGATACTCTAATGTTCGAGCCTGTGGCAAACTGGCGCGAGCGAGCGCCTGACAGTGCGCCGCAGAGGACGCCTGAGAAGCGCTTGGTGGCAAATTGAACAATGTCGCCCTTCCCTTTGAAAGCTTCGGCGTTAGCCACAGAGGCTGTGTCCGTGAGCTCAATGAAGACAGCTATCTGGTCGAGCCCGAAACGGGCCTGTGGGTGGTGGCCGATGGAATGGGTGGACATGATGCCGGGGAAGTCGCTTCGGCCAGCATCGTCGATCATCTGGCAACGATCGGCATTGCAAGCTCGGCACCGGATCTTCGCGCGCGCTTCGAGGACAGGCTGAGCCGGGCCAACGCCGAAATCCGCAGGATATCGGAATCTCGCGGAATAACCATTGGCTCCACCGTCGCCGCCTTGCTGGCGATGGGTGGGCGGTTTGCCTGCCTGTGGGCGGGCGACAGCCGCGTCTATCTGATCCGCAACGCCTCGATCTCGCAGATTTCGAAGGACCACACCGAAGTCCAGGAACTTCTCGACAGGGGCATGATCAGCGCAGCCGAAGCGCTCACCTGGCCGCGCCGCAATGTTATCACGCATGCGGTCGGTGTCAGCGACGAGATCGTCATTGACTTCCAGCAAGGCGAAATCATGCCCGGGGACATATTTGTGTTGAGCACCGACGGGCTGACAGCGCATGTCACAGACGCCGAGATCGAGGCAGCGGCGGTGTCGGCGACACCTCAGGCGGCATGCGAAAACCTACTGCAAACGGTGCTGGCGCGCGGGGGGACAGACAATGTCACCATCGTGCTCGTGAAGATCGGAGACGGGCGCAGTTGGACCCATCCTGATCCGTCCAGAGCGGAAGGTTGAGGCTGATGAGCGCCGACGACAAGACGCGGATATCGCCTAACGTGGCCAACACAGCCGTAGGCACGCAACTCAGCGGCATCTATGAACTAGACGAGCGGATCGCATTCGGTGGCATGGGCGAAGTTTATCGTGGCCACAACATCCAGACCGGCGACCACGTCGCGATCAAGATCGTCTTGCCCGAGTTCGCCCGTGATCAGACGATCCTGTCCCTGTTCCGCAAGGAAGCGTCGATCCTCAATCACCTGTCGCACGACGCAGTCGTTCGGTATCACGTCTTCACGATCGATCCCGGCATCGGTCGCCCCTACCTCGCTATGGAATTCGTCGACGGCCAATCGCTGTTCGATGTTATGCGACGTGGCCCGATGCCGACGGAAGACGTGCGCAAGCTCTGCCATCGTCTGGCTTCCGGCTTGAGCGCCGTGCACCAGGCGGGAGCAATACACCGCGACCTCTCCCCGGATAACATCATCCTGCCAGGAGGCCGGGTCGAACGCGCAAAGATCATCGATTTTGGCATCGCGCGATCGGCGACCGTCGGCGGCGAGACCCTGATCGGCGGAAAATTCGCGGGAAAGTACAACTACGTTTCTCCCGAACAACTCGGGCTCTACAGTGGCGATGTCAGCGAGCAATCCGACATCTACAGCCTGGGGTTGGTGCTGGCTGCTGCTCTACGCGGCAAACCGATCGACATGGGCGGCTCCCAGTTCGAGATCGTGGAAAAACGCCGAACTGTCCCGGACCTATCCGACATCGACGCCGATTTTCGTGGAATTGTTGAAGCCATGCTGCAGCCGGATCCACAAGACCGGCCGATCAGCATGGCGGACATCGCCAGGATGACACGCGACGACACGGATGAGGAGACAACGCCGCCAGCGTCGATCACACCCCGAGACCGGACGGGTTTGCCGCGAAGGGGGGGAACCGTCGCGCCTGGCCCCAAGCTCCAAAGTCAGCCTCCGGCGGCTCCCGGCGAGCGGGTCTTCGTTCCGCATGTCCGGCCGGCGCATCTGTCCGAACCGAGGCCTTCGGCAGTTGCCGGTCCTCCTCGGGCGGTTTTGCCTAATGTCCCTGGAAAGTCCGCCAAGACCCGATCCATCGCGATCGCTGCCTTGGCGACGTTAGCTGTAGCGTCCGGTGCAGGCATTTATCTGACTGGCTTGATGACGCCTTCCACACCGACCGCCGCCGATACATTGCTTTTGGCACCAAAAGTTCCGGCCCCATCGGAAGAAGCTGCGAATCCGCCGGGCGATGAGCCGGCAAAAGTAGCTCCACCTCAGCAGTCGCAAACCGAGGCCGCTGCGCCGCCAACTGAAAATCAAGCAGATACCGCAGCGGATCAAATGCCGGAGCCGACACAGCACGCCGAAGTCCCCTCGCCAACCGAGGAAACCTTGGAGCCGTCGGCAGCCGACACGCGGCCGTCAGCTGAAAATCAGACAGATGCCGCAGCGGATCAAAGGTTGGAGCCGACACGGCCCGCCGAAGTCCCCTCACCAACCGAGGAAACCCTGGAGCCGTCGGCAGCCGAGGCACAAGCGGCAGCCGAAAAGCCACCGCCGGCAATTCAGCCGGACACCGTGATCAGCGACAGCCAGCAAGCGGCTCCGCCGCTAGCCCAGATCGCGCCAGTGCCGCTGGCCGAGAAAGCCTCGCCGCCCCCCGCGGTCCAGCCCGACGTGATGGAGAGCCGGAAGCCCGAGCAACCGGCCAACCAGCCGGCCGAGTCCAAGGCGGCCGCGCGGGTGCCCGAATCCACCGTCGCCTTGAATGTCCCGAAACCGGAACTAGGACGACCGCCGAAAAATGTCCTCGACAACGCTGCGCAACGGGTCTCCTGGGTGCGCGACTTCAACGGCGGCGACTGTTTCTATGCGACGTTGACATCGGCAACCGAAACCGCCGTCGAGATCGAAGGATTGGGCACTGGGGTCCCGCCATTCGAGCAAATGATGTCCGATTTCCAGGCGAGATTCCATGTCGAACCGGACATCAGCGTCCGCCTCATTGAACCGGCTCAATGCGAAGTCACCAACTTTCTGCGCTTTCTGGACCAGATGGCGGCTGACAAGCCGCAGCTTGTTCTCGATCGGACGAGGGTGCCGAGCGGTTCGCCGATCGGCGGCACGCTGGTGACGCATGGCGGCCTCATGTCCAGCGTGCTGCTGATCGACCACAGGGGCATGGCATTCAGCCTCGACGATCGTATCTTGGCGCAAGCGGACAAGGCCACCTTCAACATTCCGATCGATCTCGGCGCAGCCGACAAGGCGGCCGGCAAGGTCGTGCCGCAGATCATAATGGTCATCACCGGTCCACAGGATATCCAGGCTGCGGCGTTCTCCGCGCCAACACCAGCCGCGCTGCTGTTGCCCAAGATTCTCGAAGAGATCGAGACTAACCGATCTGAGTTCTCCGCGACTGCAAAGTACTTCCGGCTCGGCGGGTAGCATGGACGCCGATGGACCTCCGCCGCTCGCGTTTTTCCTTCCTGACCGCTGTCCCGCCCAACAATCAGCGTGACTGGCTTCGCGGCCTGCTTGCCCTGAGAAGCCGTACCAAACTCACGGTCGTGTCGGGGGCGATATTGCTTGCTGTCCTCTCGTCCCACGAAGCGCGCGCCGAATTCACCGTCTGCAATCAGACGCTCGACGTCGTCAATCTCGCCGTCGGCCAAAAGGTCGACAATGCGGACCAGACCGACGGCTGGTGGACCATCGGTGCAAATCAGTGCGTGAACGTCATCCGCGAGGAGCTCACGAACCGCTACATTTACATCTATGCGACGGACGTCTTTGGTCATGCGACCCTGACCGGGTCGACCGAAATGTGCATCGACCGGCGGCGCTTCTCGATACGCGGCATCGATGAATGCTGGCAGCGCGGCCATATCGCCGCACGATTTCTCGAAGTCGATACGCTCGAACAGGTGCGGTGGACCTTTTTCCTGACCGGAAGCAATCCGTGACGCACAGTATCGACACAAGTTTCAGGTTGAAAAGGCAGGCGCGCGCCGCCCTGCGCAGACGCAGGCTCTGGCGCAGACTCCTTGCTGGTCTTGCTGTGATTGTCCTGTTGTCGATCGCTGCCGGCTTCTATCTCACCGCGGACCATTGGTCGTTCGGCGATGAAGACGAGGAGTTGCACGCGGTCGAGGGAACCGACGATGTGCCAGCCGATGCATCGGTCTATGTGCCTGCCATCATCGATCTCGCAGGCGATCCGATGTGGATCACCCTTGCGCCCGACACCGGCGCCGCCACAAAAAGCCATGTGATCCCGCGCCCCGCAGAACTCGATCAGGCTGGAGTTTCTCCCCAGATTGAAATTCTGTCCGACGTGATGCTTAGCGCCAGCGAAAAATTCATGACAACGATACCCTCCACGCAAGAAGATTTCGCATTCTTCCAGGCACAGCGACAGACTGCGGCGGCGCCATCCAACGATCTGCAAAACGACCTTCAGCCACCGCCCGTTCTAAACGAGGCTCCGGTTGCTTCGGACCCGCAGGTGGACGCCGATGACCCCGAAGCAGGTTGGGGCGAAACAATCGATGCAGGCGAGGCAGCCCTTCCCGCGTTCCAGAAAACCCAGATCGAAAACAACACAAGCGTTGCAAATGTCACCAGCGAATATCAGCGATATGAGGCTACCGAGGACACGTTCGTAAAGATTCTCAACGACCGCAGCTTGGACAGCGTTGCCCTGGATGCACATTTCTCCGCCGAGGACGCCAAGCTGGCAGGCGAAGCCTTGAAGGCGCTTTTCAATCGGGAAAGCCTTGAGCCAGGTCATGTCGTCGCGATGCGCGGTTTCAGGCCGACGCGCGAGACGACAACCATGTCCCTCATGCAGGTTTCGATCTACGCCAAGAACGTATTTGTCGGTACGCTGACGCGCAATGCCGCTGGTGCGTTTGTGTCTGGTGTCGACCCCTGGGTCCGCGAAGATCTGTTCAACTACTCGGGCGCACAGGCACAAGGCACCCACAAAAGGCAATACCGACTACTCGACGCAATCTACTCGACAGCAGCACGCAATAAAGTCCCCACCGGCGTGATCGGAGAAGCGATCATGTACCTCTCGAGAGGACAGGATCTGGATGCCTTCGCCAGCGAAGACCAGCGTCTGGTCCTGATCTATTCGCAAAGGCCGCGTGGCAAGGAAGAGACGGCCGGACGGGTGCTATATGTTGGCGTCCAAGGCAACGAAAAAAGCCTCGACTGTTTCGTGTTCCAGCAGACCGATGGCCAGTTTGCATGCGTTAGCGGCGACGATCAGGTTCGCTCGCTGACAGTCACCAACGGCATGGTCACCCCGGTCAACGGGGTCATGACGTCCACCTTCGGCCCACGCAAGCACCCGATCCTCGGCACTGTTCGCATCCACAAAGGTGTGGATTGGGCGGCGCCTCTGGGTACGCCTATTGCAGCCGCCTTCGACGGCGAAATCGTCTTTCAAGGCGATGGCGGAGGTTACGGCAATCTGGTGAAGATTTCGCACGGAAGCGCGCGCGAGACGCGCTATGCGCATATGCAGAAATTCGCGGTCAAGGGCGGTGTCGGCGCGAAGGTGAAGGCAGGCGATATCATTGGTTACATCGGCACGACTGGTCTTTCGACTGGGCCGCACCTGCATTTCGAACTCTATCGCAATGGCGAGGCGATCAATCCCTTGGGTACGGTTACGGCAATCGCGACGGACGCTTCTGCTGTCGAAACACTGACCGACCGTATCGTTCAAGTCGAAAGTGGCGGCAGCGCCCGCGCCAAGAATCCAAATTCTTCGGCAACCGGCGCCGGTCAGTTCATAACGAAGACCTGGATCAGGATGATGAACACCTATCGCCCCGAACTTGCGCGGACACTGTCAACCGCCGACCTGCTCGCTCTGCGTTTCGACGCCACCATCTCGCGCGAGATGGTCAGCAATCTTGCGCGCGAGGGCGAAGCCTATCTTCGCGCGCGCGGCCACCAGATCACAGCCGGCCGGCTCTATCTCTGTCATTTCCTGGGAATGGAAGGCGCCCATCAAGTGTTGTCGTCGCCGGGTTCGGCGCAATTGAGCGCGGTGCTCGGGTCGGCCGTCATTCAAGCCAATCGGTTCCTCACTGGCAAGACTGCCAGCTATGTCGTGGGCTGGGCCGAAAGGAAAATGGGCAGGAAGCTGAGCCCGGCGACGACCGAGGTGAGTCAACAGACAACGACAACGACGGAAGTCCGGCAGACATCGCCGGAGTTCGAAAAGTACAAGCAGGCGATCACAGCCCTCCTAAGCCCGACGCAGAATACCCTTTGAACCTGCTTCTCGCGGCGTGCGAGTTCGCCGTTAGACCATTGGTGTTCCTGTTGCCAAGTGTTACTATGGCCAACTTTTTTAGGGCCCTTTGTGAACCAAAACTGTGGTCGAGATCACATACGCCCAAGAGCCATTTGGCAGATTATGTCGCTGATGAATTTAGCATGCGCAGACATCAATAGTGCGCCCATGCGGGGCGGAGGGCTGGTCGATGAAAGCATTTGCCGTCTTTCTGAGCGGGTTTATCCTGTTTATCATCGCGTCGCTTGGCGCCGAGGCTGCTGCGCCTGATGCCAAACGCGTGGCGCTGGTCATCGGCAACAGCAAATACGTGCATGCCGTTGCATTGCCCAATCCCGCCAACGATGCGCATCTCATCGCTTCCACGCTGCGCAATGCCGGCTTCCAAGTGATCGAGGGGGTCGATCAAGACAATGCAGGCATGCACGGCCTCATCAGCCGGTTTACTGAGCAATCCTACGACGCCGACCTCGCCGTCATTTTTTATGCCGGGCACGGCATGCAGGTCGACGGCAGGAATTTTCTGATTCCGGTAGACGCCGAGCTGACATCGCCCGCTTATCTCAAGACCCGCACAATCCAGATCGATGACTTCATGGCGGCGTTACCGCCCGAGCCGGCGATCGGCGTCATTATCCTCGATGCCTGCCGCGACAATCCACTGGCAAGGACGCTGGCCGCCTCTATGCCGAAGAGCCGTTCCGCCTCGTTTGGCTCCGGTCTGGCGCCGATCGACGCAAAATCGGACGGCGTTGGAACCGGCGGAATCCTGATTGCGTATGCAACCGATCCAGGCGCCATCGCTTTCGACGGCAACGGTGTCAACAGTCCTTACTCCACTGCACTCGCCAGGCACCTGACTGAACCCGGCGTTGAAATCCAGAGCGCGCTGACGCGTGTGCGCGGCCAGGTGACCGAAACGACACAAGGTCGCCAGAGACCTTGGCACAACGCATCACTGGGACGCGAGGTCTTCCTGGGACAGTCCGTAGCGGAAGCGGCGCCTGCCACAAAACCTGTCGCTGGCGCATCCGGCACCGCAGCGACACCGGCTCCTGCCCCGGTGACCAGTGAGCCTCCTTCCTGGGAGGTGGAGCAGCGTCTGTGGGATGAAGCTTCCAAGCGCAATACCATTCCGTTCTACGAAGCCTATCTCGAACAGTTTCCAAATGGCCGCTTCGCCACGGTGGCACGGCTGAACATCGATCAGTTGAACGAACCGAAAGCCGAAGATCGGCAGATTGCGGCAATCGATGAGGACGAGGCGAACGCAAATTCCGGCTCAGCCGTTCGCACCTCGGTTGGCGTTTCGGATGAGGTGAAGCAGGCCCCGGGCACCGAGTTGACGGAAAGTGCGATCGGTCTCGATCGCCAGGGCCGTATCGATTTGCAGTTGCGCATCGAAGCCTTGGGCAACGAGCTTGGCCGCATCGATGGAAACATAGGTCCAAAGACCCGGCAGGCGATCGGCATCTGGCAAGCGAAGAATGGTCTACCGCAGACCAATTTTTTGACACGCGAGCAACTGACGTTCCTGGTGATCCAGACGGATCCAATGATGGAGTCGGTGCGCGCCAGATACGCTGCCGATCAGGCTCGTGCAGCACAGCCGAAAAAACAGGTGCAGCAGGTCCGCACACAAAAGCCGGTGGCACAGAAGACCCGCACAAAAAAGTCGGTGGTGGCAAAGATGCCCCGCAAGCAGCAGGTCGTTCAGAAGAGGCGCAACCGCGAGGTGGTTCGACAGGACAACCCACCGCCGCCGGACAACAACGACTTCCTGACCAAGGCGCTGATTTTCGGCACCGGTGTGGCTGTGGGCGGCGTGCTCAACAACAACTGACGAGCCAGCGTTTCAAGTCTGTCGACGTGAGCCGTGCCTTGGCGTACCAGCCCTACTCAGTCCTTATCCGCATCTCCACCCGGCGGTTTACCGGATCGTATGGGTTGGGATTGCGCGGGTTCGTTTCGCCCAAGCCTGTCGCTTTGATGCGGGCAGCGTCGATGCCGTTAGAGGTCAGGAAGGTTGTTACTGATCGGGCTCTTCGTTCCGACAGCCCCTCGTTGTAGTGAGCTGAGCCGGATGCATCGGTGTAACCTTCAACAACGAAGTCGAGGGCGCTCAGTCGGCTGTCCTTCAGCGCCTTGGCGAACTCGTCGAGTTCCGCACGCGCAGTCGCGTCGAGTTCGGCAGAATCCAGGCCGAAATTGATCAGCATATCAAGGCTGGTTTTTTCGGCCGGCGCTTCTTTCTTGTTGCTCTTGCACTCGTCTTCGGTGCCGACGCAGATTCCACGCGCCGGGCCGAACTCGCTCGCCCCGGAAAAAAACTTCACGATGTCTTCTGACTTCTGAAGCGGATCAGCGGAAGCGTGGGTCGAAAAAAGCGCGACCGTCAACACCAAGGCTAAACTGCCCAACTGCATAACGGTTACTCCTGTCTTGAACATCCGATTTCTTCGGCTGCGGAGTATACCAGATTCCGAAGCGATTGTCTGTCAATAAACGTCAAGCATACGGGGAGTGGACGGCAGTCCCATCTTGCTACGGACTGAGACTTGACCCGCGCCCTATCCGGGGCTTCACTGTCGATTATTCCCTAAGTGAAAGCGTGGCGGCCATGGCCAATGAGCTTCGATTCAAAACGGCACGGGACCTTTTCATGGCCTACCCCGCTGTTGCCAGCGACATGGTGGCACGTCCGACCGAACAGCCTTCAATCGAATTTTGCCGCGCCCTCCTTGCCGGGCGCGTGCCCGAGGAGGCGATTACGTTCTGTGCCTATCTCCTTCCCGCGCGGGCTGCGGTGTGGTGGGCCCATGAGTGCCTGAGCCATCTCACCGTTCTGCTCGACCACAGGGATCAGGAGTTGCTCGCGCTTGTTCGTGACTGGGTCAGCGAACCGGATAGCCCTCACCATCGCCCAGAAGTGAGCAAGGCTGCGGCGATGCCGCCAACAACGCCGGCTGCCTGGATTGCCCTGGCTGCAGGACGGCATGGCAGCGGTTCGGCTATGGACGCATCAGCGGTATCGGCCTTGCAGCAATCGCCTGCCGCCCAGGCTGTGAGTGCGGGCGTTCTGGCCGGACTGGCACGTGTTGCATTAGAGGACCGCTTTTCAGTTCTTTCCGCGTTTGTCGAAATGGGCATCCAGATGGCAGAGATCGAGGCGCTGCGCCAATCAGCCGATGCAAATTAGACCGTGGTCTGGATCCTATCCCCAGCCGCCTCCGCCGCTCCCGCCGCTCCCGCCGCCTCCCAAAGGAGGAACGATCACGGGAGGTGCGGTAACAGGCTGTTCCTCAACCGGCGTGATCACTTTTTTCTTGACCACCCGTTTGGGAGCGGCCTTTTGCGCCACAGGTGTCTTGCGAACGACCTTTTGCTCAACTGGTACCCTGCGAACGACCTTCGGCGGCGACGTCTCCACCAGCGGCGTCGGTTCGGGTGGTATCAAGGACGTGCAACCTGTGAGCCCCGCCAGGATGCCGGACAGGGTTGTTCCGACGATTGCTTGCTTGAATATCCTGTGCACCATTTGCCTCCTGATTGATTAAAACACGTCCCGACGCGGATTGGCTTCTTCCCAAACCCGCCTGGCCGCGCCGACCAGTTGACTGTCCAGCGAACCGGATGCGGGCACCTTCGACCTGAGCTCCTGGCGCAGTTGCTTCAACGCCGTCGTTTTCACCTTCGTGCCGAAATTCGCGAGGTTCTTCTGGGCCTCCGGCAGCTGGTCGCGGGTGTCCAGTGCGGCCGCGAACGCTAGAAAACGGACGGCGGTGGCTTGATCGGCCTTTTCGCCCTTTTCCATTTCGAGAACCGCGCGCTCGAATGCACCGGAGGGGTCGCCCCGCATGGTCGCCATCTCGAACAGCCTTTGCGCTTCTGCCGGGTTGCGCTCCACGCCCACGCCGTCGCGATACATGCGCGCTAGGTTGCTTGGAGCGTAGGGCTGGCCGAGTTCGGTGGCTTTCTGAAAAAGGGCCAGCGCCGTTTTCGGATTTTTCTCGACGCCCGCGCCGAACAGATAGTTCCGGCCAAGCAGGTTCATCGAATACATGTCCTGCCGCTCGACGCCAGCTTCCAGGAAGGCAACGGCGCGGGCCTGATCGGCGGTCACGCCGTTGCGGCCTTCCGTGAAGATCGCGCCGAGATCGTTCATGGCATATGTGTGCCCCATCGATGCCGCTTTGAGCAGCAGGTCCAGCCCCTTGCCAGTGTCGCGCTCGACTCCGTAGCCATGGAACAAGGCACGGCCCCACGACGTCATCCCGTAGGGATCGCCCTTGTCGGCCGCAGCCGCGTAGAAGGTGTTGGCCTGCTTGCGGTCGAGAGCCACGCCCGTTCCGGTCGCATAGAGGTAGCCGAGTTCAAATACGGCGCGCACGTGCCCCCTATCGGCAGCCTGCTGTATGGCTTTCCTGGCCTGGTCCACCTTGCCGGCCGCAAGCAGCGCGCGCCCCAGTTCGTAGCGGAAGCGGGCGACATCGGGATACGCCTTCACCGCAGCCTCGCAGAGCTTCACCGCGTCGGCGCCGATTTCATTTGGCAGCAGGCCGGGGACAACGCCTTGAAGGTCGAGAGGTTCGCCGGCAGCCGAGTCGCACGGATCGACGCTTGGCGACAGTGTCATTTTGGCGGGTTTGGATGCTCCGCTGTCCGCCCGAATTTCGAAGGCGACCTCGACCGGTGCGCTGGCTCCGATCTGGGGTTCATAGCGCAGCACTTCGACTTCACCGACCGTCAAGCTCGATTCGGGCGACAGGGCTCGATCCGGCAGGGAAAGCGTTCCAGTTGCCGGATAATTCGCTACTCTCAAGCTGACCGCCGAATCGTCTGTCGGAAGATCCAGGCTCAGGGCAACCGCGCCCACGCCGACCGGAACGTCGATCTCGCGGCTCTCGATCGCCTCGGCGGCACCGGTGACATGAATGCCGCGCTGCAGTACCTGTTGTTTCTGCTCGGCTTCGAGCGAGGCCATCACCTGTTCGCCCTGGGTTCCTTCGCCGCTCTTGACCCGGAACACCAGCATGCCCTTGGCTTCGCCGCCCCAATTGTCGCGTGCGGCGTAGGCCAGCATATCCATCTCTTCTGGCTCGCCAATTCCCTTGGGGACATCCATCTGCAAGCGCGGCAGATCCTTGCCCTGGATCAGTTCTCCCGCCTCGACAACTTTGCCGTCCAGCATCAGGCGTCCCAGGGTGGGCGGTCTATCGATGCTGACGGTGATTGTCCCGCCGTCGACCTCCACCGGTTCCGGGAGATCCAGATCAACTGGGCCGGCCCCCGACAGCACGACCTTCTCCAGCACCGGCGGCAGCGATGGACGACTGCTGCGACGCATCAGAACGACTTCGTCGATCAGCGACGAGTTCTCCCAGGGAACTTGCAAGCCATTTGTAGCCTCAACCACATCTCGGCGGACGGCCGACATGACCGTACGGATCTCCTGGTTCGGGGCGAGCGCGCGACGAGAAAACGCCAATGAAAAAGGACTGAGGTCGCCGGCGCCGTCATAGGCAACCGCGCCGGGTTCGGTGGCAAAAGCGATCAGCGTGTTCAGCGAGCTTCTTACTTGCGCAAGGCCGGTGCCGCTGGCGGTAAGAAGCTGGTCTCTGAGCCAATAGTCCTTGCGAGGGAATGGATTGTTGCGGCAGGCATCGAGGATGATCACCTGGATCTTCGATTTCGAACGCATCTGCTGCAGCACGTCGTTCAACTTGATTGCCTGGACCTCGACGTCCGCCGCATCTTTCAACGAGGCATCGACAGGGATCAGGAAATTTTCGCCGCCGATCTGAAAGCCGTGACCGGAATAGTAGACGACAGCGACATCCGCGCCGTCCACGGCGGCAAGATAATTGCGGAACTGATCTTCAAACTGCAGCTTTGTAAGATTGCTCGCGACGAAAACATCAAAACCAGCCTGCCGAAAGGTGTCGGATACGTCCACCACATCTTTGGCTGGGTTCTTGAGGGCCGAGATTTCTTGGTAATCGGAGTTGCCGATTACAAAAGCGACCCTTCGTTCGACGGCAGAAGCCTCGAAAGTCGTGAAGCTTGCGAGCATGAAGGCTGCAACGAATCCGCAACGTCGGAGCATGGCAAATCCCTTAACCGCTGTTACCTGGCGACCACAAGAACCAGCTTGCAGTGTCAAGGTCCGTTGGAGAGCATGCTATCTGCCAAGACAGAAAAGAGAGAAAAGCCGTCGCGACAGCGGGCATATTCCTCACGTGATCAAATTCTAAATTACATCAGAGGCCGAGTGTCCGCAATGATTGTCAGACGCTTTCTCAACCTGGCTATTCGGCCGTGGTCGCTTTGGCCTCCCCGGACCGGGCGCGGCCGGCATTCTGATCTTAGCAGGTTGGGCTGAGTTCTGGTCGGCGATGCCCCGACAAAATAGCTCGTGCTGGGACACCTACATTTTGCCCTAGCGACGAATGTCTACTGCCGCCTGCCAGGCCCGACGGCGGCCCTGCACCCTTCAGTCCACACACCACGCGGCAGAGCGCGCCTGAGTTTTCCACTACTAATGTTGGCCTACCGCTGATTTTTTCTACCTACCATTTCCGAGACTCAATTAGCGTGCGCTTATGGAGCACCGGCACGCCATTCGAAGAATCAAGGATGGGCTTTGGGAAGTCTACGACATAGACGACCACAACGTTGTCTTCTCAGATGGGGTGGCTCTGACAAATTTGCTGGATGAGGACGCGCTCGACGCCCTGGAGTTGCTAAAGAGTGGATTCCTGGTCCCGAGCACCGCTCCCAAGGCCAGTTGACAGTTCCTTGAGGGATACGCTGAGGTCGCACTATCCGCAAGATGAAGCGCTGAAGGCGGATGGCTGACAGGCAAAAGCGTCGCCGGTTGGCGGGCTCCTTCTCCAAAGGGAAAATCAGGCGTCAGCCGAGCGTTCGCTCGTCGAGATCTGCCATCCTATTTCGGTGACCTTGCAGGCGCGGTGCGGAAAGTATGGATCGGACGCGCGGACAAGGAGCCGACACTGCAGGTTCTGAGATCGATTGTTCGAGAGTGACCTCAAGTCCGCATCGAACCGGCGCTGCCTGCGCCCAAAGGATCCCCGTTATTTCTGATCCGGCATCTCGGTATTCTCTTGAGGATTCTTCTTGATGCCCGCTGCAGGCGAGGTATCGGCTGGTGCGTTTCCACCTTGGTTTTGCTCAGGCGCTCTTTTGAGTGGCGAGGTGCGCCAGCCCATATCAGCGTACAGAAAGCCAATGAGAAAGCCGACGATAATGACCGCTGCTATCACCAGCGAAAGTATAGCGTTACGTCGCTCCATGTCCGGCTCCTTCCTGCGAGCCGAACAGCCAGTAGCGAAAATGGTTCCGGCCAGTCAGGTGGAAATCGGCGGTGCTGGACTCATTGCCGTGCACAAGGCTTAATCCTGCGCGGGGATGGCGGGATTGCCGGGGGCGATTATGAAATCACCACAGCAAATGACTGATGGCGGCGAGAGGCCGGCAGATCGTCAGCCGCCGCTTTGGGCCGCCACGTCTGGCGCATAGTTGCCGTGCCATCAAGGCTGCGATTCCTCGCCAGCATCCAATTTAAGATTTACTGTAAACGTGCGAGCGGTACACCGCTTACCCTGCAGCATACGTTGGCACCGAAGAGGACACCTGAAGCTCCAGGCCGTGGAACTTCGCACCTTGCCGGCGGTTGAGATGTACGAGCTGTGGGCTAAGAACGAAACCATCCGTTCTTTCCGCCGCAGCAGGAAGGAGATCCCATGGCAAACACCACATCGAAGCCGGCAATCCGGCAAGTGAATGCCGACGGCTTGCGGCATCCAAGACGCGATGCCAACGAAACGGACGCGGGAGCGAAACCGCCGACGCCAAAAACCGCGGGAACATCGAAGCCATCGACCGCTCCGCTGGATAATCCGGTGGTGAACCGCAATGCCGGCGGGCCGCGCCAGTCGGGCACCACGCCGCGGCCGACAGACAAACCGCTGGACTGAAGGCGATGGCAGGGGTCGAACGGGACGGCGGTTGTCTGTGCGGCGCCGTTCGCTTCAAGGTGAGCGGCCCACCGTTGCGGGTCGGAATTTGCCACTGCCAGGATTGCCGCCGCGCCAGCGGCAGCTTTTTCACGCCGTTTGGCGTCTGGCCCATGTCAGCCTATGAAGGCAGCGGACAAATGAACACGTTCGCCAGACGCAGTTTCTGCCCGCAATGCGGTTCGCACATCGCCTGGCTGCGGGACAACGAGGCCGAGATCATGCTCGGCTCGCTCGATATGGCTCCCAGCAACCTCATTCCCGACTACGAACTGTGGGTACCGCGCCGTGAGAACTGGCTCATGGCATTGCCTTGGGCGGAGCAATTTGCCGGTGATCGCTTTCCGCCCTTCGATCCATGACGAGTCTCCTGAAACAAGCTAGGCCACCCTGACCAATTCAGCCAAGGCGCCCAGAATGGCAGCCTGATCTGCCGGCTTGCGAACAAATTTGAAGTTGGCGAAGGCTGATGGAACATCGCGCGGCCCAAATCCGGTCAGACACGCGAACGGGATGTGGCGGGTTTGCAGTTCTTCTGCGATCGCCAGGCTTGTTTCGCCATGCAGCTGAACATCCAGCAGCGCCACGTCGACATGATTTTGGCCGATAAGACGCAGGGCCGCCGCCACCGAAGGGGCCGGGCCGATCACCTGATGTCCCGAAGCGCGCAGACACGCAGCGATGTCCTCGGCGATGAGCCATTCATCCTCGACCACCAGAACGCGCAGCGGATCGCTCACGGCGTCTCTTTGCCCATCATCGGAAATGTGATCTGGACCTCAAGGCCGTCACGATTGAAGGCGGTCTCGACGTTTCCGCCTAGCCTGTAGCCGATCTCGCCCTGCAACAGGGAAAGCCCGAAGCCGTTTACTTCTGGCTTTCTGACGGGCGGCCCGTTCTTCTCGCGCCAGGCAAGCCTGAAAACGTCGCCGTCTGCCGACCACTTCAGCGCCACCCTGCCCTGCTGCTTCGACAGCGCGCCATATTTGGCGGCGTTGGTTGCCAGCTCATGAATGGCCATGCTGAGGGAAAGGCCCTGTTGCGGGCTAAGTTTCTCTTCAGCGCCGTCAAGCTCGAACCGGTCACTGCCGAAAGGTTCGAGTTCCTGCCGCAGCAGTTCGCTGATCGAGGCTTCTTTCCAGCGCTCCTTCGACAGCAGACCGTAAGCCCGCGACATGGCGTGCAAGCGACCGATCAGCGCTTCGGCGAACTCTTCCTTCGATTCCGAATTTTCGCGGGTGCGGTTGGCGATGCTGGCGACGACCGCCAGCATGTTCTTGACGCGGTGATTCAGCTCCGAAATGAGCACCTGGTTTTGCGTTTCCGCCTCGGCCAAGGTGGTGACGTCGACCAATGTGACCACGACGCCCTGGATTCTATTGTCCTTGTCGCGATACGGATTGATACGAACCATGTGAAACCGGCCCTGGTCGTCACGCGCCAGATGATGTTTCAGGGTCTCTCCGGTTTCGAACACGGCATCGATGTGCTGTTTTAGCTCGGGATAGTCGAGCTGGCTCGAAAGCTCGGTCAGTGGCCGGCCGACGTCGGAGGGACGTAGGCTGAAGAAAGGTGAGGCCGCCGGAGTAAAGGTCCGCACCACCAGATTGCGGTCGAGGAAAATGGTTGCGATCTGCGTGCTCTCGAACAGATTCCGCAAATCGCTGTTGGCGCGATCGAGTTCCTCTATCTTGCTGGTCAGCTCTGAATTGATGGTGTTGAGCTCCTCGTTGAGCGACTGCATCTCCTCCTTCGAAGCCTCAAGCTCCTCGTTGGTCGACTGCGCCTCCTCATTGACGGAGACGAGTTCCTCGTTCGACGATTTCACCTCTTCCAGCGCGGTTTCGTACTCCTCGATCGTCGATTGCAGTCGCTCGCGCGTCTCGCGCAGCTCCCGCTCGAGATCGGCAGCACCTTCGATATCACGGTCTTCGCGCCCCACATCCGACCGCGCCTGTGCTGGCCCGAACGGTTCGAACAGGACAAGATAAAGCTGTTCACGCTTGCCGAGTTCCGCCAGGGGCTCGACAGTGAGTTTGATCGACTGGACCGGTTCGTCGTCCTCATCGACGACGACATTCTCACGCACCACGGTGCGGCGAGTCGCGGCCGCTTCCCGCAAGGCCGCACGCAGGTCGAGCCTCAGCCCGCGGCGAGCCAAAGTCAGCACTTGCCGGCTCGGAATGCCCTGCGGCGCTTCGAGATATCTGCCTGTCCGGGCCGAATAGTAGACGACGTCGCCATCGCCATTGACCAGGACGTGCGGCGGCGCGAAACGCTCCAGCACCTGTGCCTCGACCGCCTGCCGAAGCGGGTAGCCGGCGGTTCCCTTCTTGGACCCCGTGCCTTCGGCCAGGAAGGCGCCCGAACGGGCGTCGCCGATCAGCGTCGGCAGCGTTATATGGGGCGAGGCATGTTCCCGCGCCTGAAAAATGCGCTGCTTCTTGTCGACCGTGGCGAAGAGGTTGTCGTGCTGACCCACGCTTTCGGACGTGCCGAGGAAAAGGTAACCGCCCGGCTTCAGCGCGTAGTGAAAGATCGGAATGACCCGGTTCTGGATGTTCGAGCCGAAATAGATCAGGAGGTTGCGGCATGAAACCATGTCCATGCGCGAAAAGGGCGGGTCGCGGACGACGCTGTGAGGCGAAAAGACGCACAGCTCCCGTACCTCGTTGGTAAGCACATAACTGTCGCCGTCGCTGCTGAAAAAACGCTGCTTGCGTTCGGGCGAGAGCCCCTGCAGCAATGCCGCCGGGTAACGCGCTGCGCGCGCCACCGCGAGCGCCGGCTCATCGATATCAGTCGCAAATATCTGGACGCGCGGCACAACCGAAAGTGTCTCCATGTGTTCGCGCATCAGCATGCCGATGGAGAACACCTCCTCGCCGGTGGCGCAGCCAGGCACCCAGATCCTGACCGCATCGCTGGCAGTCTTGCCCTCGAAAAGCTGCGGTACGATCTTCTCCTCAAGCAGCTTGAAAGCGTCGGGGTCACGGAAAAAATCGGTGACGTTGATCAAAAGATCGCGGAAGAGGTCCGTCACCTCGCGAGGGTCTTTCTTCAGCCATTCGACATAGTCAGCAATTGACTGAAGCTGTGCGATCTGCATGCGCCGTTTTACGCGACGCAGGAATGTCTTGGACTTGTACCCGGAGAAGTCGTGGCCGGAATGACCGCGCAGAATGCCGTAGATTTCCTCGCGCAGCCGACCGATGTCTCCCGTGCCGTGCTCGCCGCCGTCGTCGGCAATCCCGTTCAGCAGATCGAAGCTGCGGGCGAATCCCTCCAGCTTCGCACCGATGCGCTCCGCGGGCGCCGCTATATCGATCAGTCCGCTGGAAATCGCACTTTTCGGCATGTCGGGGTTGCGCGGACCGTAGCCGTTGGGGGCCTGGGCGACCGTCAGTCCGCCGCGTTCCTTGATCGCCTTTGCGCCCAGCGTGCCGTCCGAATCGCCGCCCGACAAAATGACCCCGACCGCATATTCGCCCTGGTCCTCGGCAAGCGCGCTGAAGAAGATGTCGATCGGCTTGCGCTCGCGGTTGAACACGTTCGACGGCCGCAGATGCAGCACCCCCTTCTCGATCGTGAGAACGACGTTTTGCGGCATCACGTAAATGTGGTCGGATAGGACGGTGGTGCCATCCTCTACGACGACAACCGGCAGCCGCGTATAACGCCCGACCACCTCGTGAAGCAGGCTTTCGCGCCCGGGACTGAGATGGGTCACGATGACGAACGCCATGCCGGGCTGGCCGCTGATGCCTTTGAACAGACCCTCCATTGCGGGAATGCCGCCGGCTGACGCGCCGACGCCCACAATGGGAAATCTCTTCATCTGGGATGTCACCGCAAGCCCTCGGTTGAACAGCCTAGACGACAAAGCCGCCAATCGACCCAAAACCCGCAACCGGGCTGAACGCCAGCATACAACGTGCAAGAGGGCCGGAACAAGTCCGTGCAGACGGCGTTAACGTCGGGACTTTTGTGGAAACTTCAATGTCAAAACGCACACCTGACCTAAAGCTGACAAAACAAACGCTGTTGCACTCTTCGGATTTGCTGGGTTTGCCGGGAAATGAATCCATTCCGCCGCGCATGCTGGTTTTGGCCAAACGATTGCAGGCAGCCTTGCAGCAACATTCTGAACAAGCCCCCACTGACAATCGGAAATCTCGCTCGAAGAAAGGTCGATGAGGTGCGCGACCTGCAAGGTTTGCACATCCTGATCGTCGAAGACGATTGGCTATTGGCCGGCGATCTTGCGAGATACTTCGGCAATATGGGCGCGGTCGTCCTCGGCCCTGCGGCGACAGTCGAGCAGGCGTCTACGCATACCGATACGGCTGAGGCCGCGATCCTTGACGTCAATCTCAACGGCCGGCGGGTGTTTCCGATCGCCGACGAACTGATGCGCCGCGGCGTGCCTTTCGTCTTTTTCAGCGGTGACGAGGACATCGTCATTCCGGAACGTCTGCGTCACGCCAGCAATCTTCGAAAATCGTCGGATAGCTACGCAATCTTTGACGCCTTGTTTCCTCCGGAACGATCCGCCTTGGCGGGTCGCCCTCCCGTGAACTTGTCCGACAATGTATTTTCACTTCTGCCGAAGCTCAGGCTCGCGGCGCGTCTGCTTCTTGGCGACGTGGGCGCTTCCGACCGGCTGGTCGAGCGAACGCTGGAGAGCGCCATCGGCGAGATCGACAGAAGGCGGGTCGGCGTGTCGACCGAAGATTGGCTGAACGGTATTATGCGAAGTGTCGCAAGATCGAGCGGAACGAGCCTGTTGCACTGAAGCGCGACCGATCGGCAACGACCGAGGCCCTGATCTCTCTGATTTGTACTGTTGAGTCCGAATAAGACCGCTCCATATTTGACAAACGGCTCCGAAAAAGCATGCAAACACAATGATCTGGAGTGAACCTCTCCATCAAAACGCAAGGTGACCTAAGAGCTACCGAGGGACCATTGACGTAGAAGCCCTATCAGCCGCTCTGGTTACGCTCGATGAATTTGTTGAACCGGCTTGTTTTTCCGCCGCCGGTTTCGTCCTGGTAGAGGAAGGCCAGATCGTTCTGGTCGAAAATCCGGAAGAACTCGTCCCATTCGATGGCTTCGAACTCCTCCTCGGGCTCGCCAAAATCGATCCGCAGGATGCCGCCCTCGCCTCTGGTTCGTACAACCGCAGGTCGGCCACCCCGATCTTGGGCCCACTGGCGGATCTCGTCGTGATTGGTGGTTGTCTTCGATTCAGACATTGAAATCTCCTTTCGATCCTGTGGGCGTCCCGGCCAGGCCTAGCTTGGTGTGCGCGTCTCGCTCGATGACAACTAACTACCTGTCTGCTGCTTCCGATTACGGCCAGATGAGCGCCTAACCCCAAACGAGCTGCAATGTTCCAGCGCAGGCCCAAGGCCTGTTCGCGATGCGTTCACCTCGGTGTGAGGGACCCCAAACCATCTTTGTTGAAGGAGAGGGAACAAACCTTTTGTCAAACAGTTCGGGGCGCCAAGGCCATCTGCACAAGGAGTTGTCGTGGAACGCATACTGGTTACCGGGGGCTGCGGTTTCATCGGCCGCCACGTCGTCCAGGAACTCGTCGAACATGGTTATGCCGTCTGCATTCTCGATGCGCTGCTGGAACAGGTGCACGGCGGCGAGGCGATCAGCCTGCCGGCGGGAGCCGAACTGATCAAGGGCGATGTTCGCGATCGCGACGCTGTCGCCGAGGCGCTCCAGGGCGTCGACGCCGTCATCCATCTGGCGGCCGAGGTCGGCGTCGGCCAGTCCATGTACGAGATCGCCCGCTATGTCGGCGCAAACGACCTCGGCACCGCCACACTGCTTGAAGCACTGATCAAACATCCGGTTGAGCGGATCGTTGTCGCCTCATCGATGAGCGTCTATGGCGAGGGCCTCTACGGCACGCCGGACGGTCGGCGCGTCGACAATGCACGGCGCCAGCCGAGCGACATCAAGAGCGGCCAATGGAACCCGCTGTCGGCGGCGAATGAAAGCCTGTCGCCGCTGCCGACGGACGAGGAAAAGCCGGTCGATCTCGCCTCGATCTATGCGCTGACGAAATATGCCCAGGAGCGCGCCGTGCTGATCTTCGGCGAGGCCTATGGCGTCGACGCAGTGGCGCTGCGCCTGTTCAACGTCTTCGGCGCCGGACAGGCGCTTTCAAACCCGTATACCGGCGTTTTGGCGAACTTCGCCTCACGGCTCGCCAACGGCCAGAGGCCGATGATCTTCGAAGATGGCGAGCAGAAACGGGATTTCGTCCATGTGCGCGACATTGCCCACGCCTTCCGCCTGGCATTGGAACAACGCCAGGCGCGCGGCCACGTCATCAACATCGGCAGCGGGCGTGCCTATGCCATCAGCGAGGTCGCGCGGCTGCTCGCCGACGCAATGGGTGTGCCGGACCGTCAGCCTGAAATCCTAGGCAAAGCGCGTGCCGGCGATATCCGCAACTGCTTCGCCGACATCTCCAAGGCGCGTGAATTGCTTGGATTTGAGCCGCGGCAGCTGTTGGAGCATTCACTCGATGAGTTCGTCGCGTGGGTGCGCAATACGGTCGCCATCGACCGCGGCGCCGACATGAGACGGGAACTCGAAGAGCGGGGACTGGTGTCATGAGACCCGATGGTTTTCGCGAAGCGCCGGT
This sequence comes from Mesorhizobium sp. M6A.T.Ce.TU.002.03.1.1, assembly GCF_003997275.1. NCBI lineage: Bacteria > Pseudomonadati > Pseudomonadota > Alphaproteobacteria > Hyphomicrobiales > Phyllobacteriaceae > Mesorhizobium > Mesorhizobium sp. M6A.T.Ce.TU.002.03.1.1. The sequence continues at coordinate 32,646 of NZ_RZTI01000003.1, read as the reverse complement.
TACCATCGTCGGCGGCAGTGGCTTCATCGGTTCGAACCTCGCCGACAGCCTGTTGTCGGATGGAATGCCGGTACTGGTCATCGACAATCTCAGCCGTCCAGGCGTTGAGCAGAATCTGGCTTGGCTGGCCCAGAAGCACGGGAATCAACTTGCCGTGGAAACCGCCGATGTCCGGAATGCGGACGTTCTGGCGCCGCTTGTGGCGCATTCCAGGGCGATATTCCATCTAGCCGCCCAGACCGCCGTCACCACGAGCCTCGTCCAGCCAAGCGAAGATTTCGACATCAATCTTCGCGGGACATTCAACATCCTGGAAGCGGCCCGCCGGAGCGGCAAGCGCATCCCTGTGATCTTCGCCAGCACCAACAAGGTCTATGGCGGCCTGCCCGACGTCGCCGTGCGCGAAGAAGACGACCGGTGCGTGCCCTGCGATGCCGGCATCCGAGCCAACGGCATAGACGAGACCTGCGGCCTCGATTTCTGCACGCCCTATGGTTGCTCCAAAGGCGCGGCGGATCAATATGTGCTCGACTATGCCAGGTCGTACGACCTGCCTACGGCGGTCCTGCGCATGAGCTGCATCTATGGACCGCGCCAGTTCGGCACGGAAGACCAGGGCTGGGTCGCGCATTTTCTGCTCAGCGCGCTTTCCGGCCAGCCGATCACGATCTACGGCAACGGCAAGCAAGTGCGCGACATCCTTCATGTCTCCGATGCGGTTGCGGCCTATCGCGGGGCACTTGCCCGGATCGAGGACATCAGGGGCAAAGCATTCAATCTCGGCGGCGGACCGAACAACGCCGTCAGCCTGCGCATGCTGCTCAAGGAGATCGGCGAACTGACCGGTCGCAAGCTTTCGATCCTCTACGACCGGGAACGTACCGGCGACCAGCCCTTCTTTGTCGCCGATACCCGCAAGATAGAAGCGACGCTCGGCTGGAAAGCGCATGTCTCGTGGCGCGACGGTATCCGTGACCTCGCCGATTGGCTGCAGCATCATCGCCTCGAACCTGAAGCAGCGAGGTACGTGGCATGAAAGTCGCCCTGGTCAATCCGTTCTGGACATATGAGGACAGTATCTATTTCGGCTGCCGCCAGCCGCATCTGCCGCTGGAACTGGGCTACTCGAAAGCCCTGCTGGAGGCCGACGGCCATAAGGTGCTGATGCTGGACGGGCAAATCCAGAAGCTGGACAACGCGGCACTTGCCGATCGCGTCGCCGCCTTCGCACCGGCCATGACCGTCGTCAGCACGGCGCCGACCTATCTGTTCTGGCGTTGCGCGCCGCCCGAGCTGCGCGTGCCTGCCGAATTCCTCAACTGCCTCGCGGGGCGCGGCGGCCGCACCGTCGCTGTCGGACCGCACGGCTCGGCGACGCCGGCGCCGACGCTGCGCAAGCTCGGTGTCGACGTCGTCGTGCGCGGCGAATGCGAAGAAATCGTCGCGGAACTCGCCCGCCGTGACGATTGGAGCGCGGTGCCCCACACCGCTCATCTCCACGAGGGAAAACTCGTCGGCAATGGCGGCGTCCACGCCAGTTCCTTTGTCGGTCATCCGGCTCTCAAATGGCCGTCCGACTGGATTGCCGCCCATTCGCACCACCATCACCGGTTCGACGACAACCAGGTGGGTTTCGGAGCGGAGGTCGAGGCCTCGCGCGGCTGCCCCTACAATTGCAGCTTCTGCGCCAAGATCGATTTCCGCGACGCCTACCGCCGCAGGAACCACGATGCGGTCATGGCGGAGATCGACCGCCTGATCGGACAGGGCGTCGGCTACATCTACTTCATCGACGAGATCTTCCTGCCGCAGAAGGCACTGCTGGAGGCATTGGTCGACCGCAACGTCAAGTTCGGCGTGCAGACCCGCATCGATCTTTGGAAGCCGGAGCTCCTCGAATTGCTGGGTGCCGCCGGCTGTGTTTCGATCGAGGCCGGCCTCGAAAGCCTGACCGTGGAGGGCCGGGCCATGCTGGCGAAGCGTTGCCGGCTGGGCACCGAGGAACTGGCTGCGCTGCTGGTCAACGCACGACGTCACGTTCCGTTCGTCCAGGCCAATCTGATCGGCGTGGTCGAGGATGATCCCGCTCTGGTCGATCACTGGCGCAAGCACCTCATCGACCGCGGTGTGTGGGCCAATGAACCGGTGCCGCTCTATCCCTACCCCAGTTCGCCCAGCTATCGCGAGATCTGGGGCGAGCCCGACGATCTCGCCTGGGAGCGCGCCCATGAGCATTACCTGGCCTCGTTCCGGACATTCAGCGACATCCAGGAGAAGCGTCCTCGTGCACTGGCCGAGTTGGAGGCTACATGTTGCAGTCACTGATCCGGCGCTCGCGGCGAATCCTGATGACCGTCGACGCTGTCGGCGGTGTCTGGCGCTACGCGCTTGATCTGGCGCGGGAGCTGGCCCACGGCGGCGACAGCATCGTGCTCGCCGGATTAGGCCCGGAGCCGTCCGAGGAGCAGGCGAAGGAGGCGCAGGCTTTCGCGGCCCTGGCGTGGCTCAAGACACCGCCGGACTGGATGACCCGGAATGAGCACGATCTGGAAATGTTGCCGCAGGAACTGCGCGCACTTGTTCGTGATTACGCAATCGACCTCGTCCATGTCAATGCGCCGACGCAGGCCGTGGGACTTGATGTGCCGTGCCCGGTCGTAGCGGTCTCGCATTCATGCGTTGTGACGTGGCTCCACGCCGTCAGGGGACAGACTGTGGACGGCGCATGGGGCTGGCAGAAGGATCGCAACAGACGCGGTTTCGATTGGGCAAATGCGGTAATCGCCCCCAGCCGCAGCCATGCCAACATGCTCGAAGCCTGCTACGGGCCGATCGCCGGCCTGAGCGTTGTCAGCAATGGCACGCGGCAGGGTCCAAAAGCAGAGAGGCGGGAAGCGGTGGTTCTCGCCGCCGCGCGCTGGTGGGATGAAGGAAAGAACGCAGCTACGCTGGACCAAGCGGCATCGCTGACGAAATGGCCGGTCTTCGCTGCCGGGCCGCTGCAGAGCGCCGATGGGCAACGCGCCAATTTCAGCAGCGTCATCCCTCTGGGCTCTGTCTGCCACGATGAGGTGCGTCTGTTGATGGCGCGGGCCGGCATCTTCGTGTCGCCGTCCGTCTACGAACCCTTCGGCCTTGCCGCGCTGGAGGCATCCACATCGGCTACACCTCTGGTGCTTGCCGACATCCCAACCTATCGCGAATTGTGGGACGGCGTGGCCATGTTCTACGACGCCCACGATCCACGCGATCTCGCCAGATGCATCGATTATCTCTCATACGACGCCCAGTATAGGCGCCGGCTCGGCGAAGCCGCCGCACGCCGGGCGCGCAAGTTTTCACCGGCAAGACAAGCGGCCGCCATGCACGACATCTACGATCGGGCCGCCCTGGCCGTTGCGGAACGCTGATGATGCGGTTTGTGTTCTATACCCATTCCGTCGTTTCCGACTGGAACCACGGCAACGCACATTTCCTGCGCGGCATCATGCGGGAGCTCGTTGCACGCGGGCACCAGGCGATCGCGCTGGAGCCGGCGGACGGCTGGAGCCGTTCGAACCTGCTGGCAGAGAAAGGGCCCTTCGCGATCGAGCGCTTCAGGAAGGATTTTCCGGAGCTGATGCCGGTAACCTACGACGCCTCCTTCGATCATGAAACCTGGATTGCCGACGCCGATGTGGTGATCGTGCACGAATGGACGGACCCGGCGCTCGTCGCGCGCATCGGCAGGGCCAAGGCCAACGGAGGCGGCTTCACGCTTCTGTTCCATGACACCCACCATCGCGCCGTCTCGGCGACGCAGGCGATCTCGGCTCTGCGGCTGGAGCATTATGACGGCGTGCTCGCCTTCGGCGAAGCGTTGCGGGAAAGCTATCTTCGCGCCGGCTGGGGCAAACGTGCCTTCACCTGGCACGAAGCGGCGGATGCATGCCTGTTCAAACCGCACCCGGAGATCGACCCTACATCCGACGTGATCTGGATCGGCAACTGGGGCGACGACGAGCGCAGTGCCGAAATCAAGGAATTCCTGATCGATCCGGTGGAACAACTTGGCCTGAGCGGCACTGTCCATGGCGTGCGCTATCCACGCGAAGCGCTCGCCGATCTTGCCGCCGCCGGCCTGGGTTACGAAGGCTGGATTGCCAATGCCGACGTGCCCAAGGCATTCGCGGCGCATCGCGTTACCGTCCATATTCCGCGGCGTCCCTATCGGGAGAGCCTGCCCGGAATCCCGACGATCCGCATGTTCGAAGCGCTCGCCTGCGGCATCCCGCTCGTTTCGGCGCCTTGGGCCGACGTCGAACAACTCTTCAGGCCAGGTATCGACTTCCTTTTCGCGCGCGACGGAGCCGAGATGGGCCGTCATCTTCGCGACGTGCTGGACGATGCTGACCTGGCCGCCTCCCTCGTGAAATCCGGCCTCGAAACCATCCGGACGCGACACACGTGCCGGCACCGGGCGGACGAGTTGTTCGACGTACTCGCCGAATGCGGCAGCCGCCAAGCCATCGATTCCATCGCCGTAGAGGAGACAGTCGTATGAAGATTGCATTTTATGGATCGAGCCTGCTGTCGTCCTATTGGAACGGCGCGGCGACCTATTATCGCGGATTGCTCAAGGCTCTTTCCCAGCTCGGTTACGAGATCACCTTCTATGAACCGGACGTCTACGACAGGCAGAAGAACCGCGATATCGAGGCACCGGACTGGTGCCATGTCGTCATCTACGAGGCGACCCCGCATGCGCTGATGCAGGTGGCAGCAAGCGCCGGCGAAGCCGACATCGTCGTCAAGGCGAGCGGGGTAGGCTTCGAGGACGAGGCGCTGCTGCGCGCGGTGCTCGACCATGCCCGCTCCGATGCGCTGACAGTGTTCTGGGATGTCGACGCACCGGCCACTCTGGGCCAGTTGCGCGACGAGCCGGACCATCCCCTGCACCGCGCGTTGCGGGAGATCGACCTTGTCCTCACCTATGGCGGCGGAGATCCGGTCGTATGGGCCTATCGTGCGCTGGGGGCGGCCGAGTGCGTGCCGATCTACAATGCGCTCGATCCCGAAACGCATCATCCTGTCGCGAAGGATGCGCGGTTCGCTTGTGACCTCGCCTTTCTCGGCAACCGCCTGCCGGACCGTGAAGCGCGCGTCGAAGCCTTCTTCCTCGATCCGGCCAGCCGTTCGCGCGATCAGCGTTTCCTGCTCGGCGGATCGGGTTGGGGTGACAAGCAGCTTCCGGCAAATGTTGCATGGCTCGGCCACGTCGGCACGCGCGATCACAATGCGTTCAACGTCACATCCAAGGCGGTGCTGAACATCAGCCGCGACAGCATGGCCGCCAATGGTTTTTCACCTGCCACACGCGTCTTCGAGGCTGCGGGTGCCGGCGCATGCCTCATCACCGACGCCTGGCTCGGCGTCGAATTGTTCCTGGTCCCTGGCGAAGAGATCCTGGTGGCGCGCGACGGCGACGATGTCGCCGAAATCATGCGGACCCTCACACCCCGGCGGGCAAAGGCGATCGGCGCAGCTGCGCTTCGGCGTGTTCTCGCCGAGCATACCTACGCGTTAAGGGCAGCTGTGGCCGACGCTGTCTTCAGGCGCCATTTCGAGCGCCCCACCGTGGAGGCAGCGGAATGACCAAGCGGCTCGATATCGTCTTTCTTGGCCTGTCTTTGTCCTCTTCATGGGGAAACGGCCACGCCACGACCTTTCGCGGGTTGCTGAAGGGCCTGCACGAGCTCGGCCATCGCGTCACCTTCCTCGAGCGCGACGTACCGTGGTACGCAAGCCATCGCGATCTGCGCGACCCGGACTTCTGCACGTTGCGCTACTACGAAACGACGAACGATCTTCGTCGCACCTATGCTCGCTGCCTGCAGCAGGCCGATATCGTGGTGGTTGGGTCCTTCGTCCCGGAGGGGCGCGCAGTCGTCGACATCGTTGCGTCCCTGTGCACGGGCCAGTTCTGCTTTTACGACATCGACACGCCAGTCACGTTGGCAAAGCTCGCCGCGGATGATTGCGACTACATATGCCGACGGCAGATTCCGTATTTCGACGTCTATTTCTCATTCGCCGGCGGGCCAACGCTCGCCCGTTTGGCGGCGGACTTCGGTGCACGGCGCGCCGAGCCGCTCTACTGCTCCGTCGACCCGGAGCGGCATCGCCGAACGGCCGATCCGATCTGCTGGGACCTTGGTTATCTCGGCACCTACAGCTCGGACCGGCAGGCGACCCTGGATGCACTCCTGCTTGAACCGGCAAGACGCATGCCGGACCGCCACTTCGTCGTGGCCGGCTCGCAATTCCCGTCCGAGACCGTCTGGCCGAGCAATGTCGATCGCATCGAGCACTTGCCGCCGGCGGACCACGCCGCCTTCTACAGCCGCCAGCGCTACACGTTGAACGTCACGCGCAGCTCCATGATAGCGGCTGGATGGTCTCCCAGCGTACGTCTCTTCGAGGCGGCTGCCTGTGGCACGGCCATCATCAGCGATCGCTGGACAGGTCTGGATAGCTTCTTTCCGACAGCCACGATCAACACGGCCAGCCAAGCCGAAGACGTGATCGACATCCTATCCAGGCAGTCCGACCGCGCCAGGCTGGCTATGGCCAAGCGGGCACGCGAAACGATCCTGGCAGCACATACCGGCGCCGCGAGAGCCCGTGAATTCGTTTCGCTGCTGGCGCGGCCAAGATCGGCACGTCCGGCCCTCGATCTGGACATTGAAAGTGCAGCATGACTGGCAGACAGGAGAAAATAGAGATGCGGCAATCAAGAAGGACGCAACGGACCAGGACGGCGCTTGTCGCCGGCGGCGCGGGTTTCCTCGGTTCGCATCTTTGCGAAACACTGCTTCAGGCCGGGTATCGTGTGATCTGTGTGGACAATTTCCTTACCGGTCGGATGGAAAACATCATCTCGATCGTGGACCGTCCTCGTTTCCGCTTGATCGAGCAGGATATCTGCCGACCATTGGATCTTACTGAGCCTGTGGACCGCATTTTCAACCTTGCGTGCGCCGCGTCACCGCCGCGCTACCAAGCCGATCCGGTTCACACCACGCGAACCTGCGTGATCGGAACGCTAAATCTGCTTGAGCTCGCCGCCCAAAACAGTGCGCGCTTTCTGCAGGCATCGACAAGCGAAGTGTATGGCGATCCCGAACAGCACCCGCAAAGGGAAGACTATGTCGGTCACGTGAACTGCACCGGTCCGCGCGCCTGTTATGATGAGGGCAAACGAACCGCAGAAACCTTGTGCTTCGACTATTTGAGAACCGAAATGGCCGACATCCGGGTCGCCCGCATCTTCAACACCTATGGTCCGCGGATGGATCCTGCCGACGGCCGGATCGTCTCGAACCTGGTGATGCAGGCCCTCGAGAGGAGACCACTGACGATATTCGGCGACGGGCTGCAGACCAGATCGTTCTGCTACGTCTCCGATCTGGTTGACGGTCTGGTCCGCCTTATGAATATCGATTCGAATCCGCGCCAACCGGTCAATTTGGGCAATCCCGGGGAATTCACCGTCCTTCAACTGGCCGGATTGGTGAGAGATATGACCCATAGCAAGTCGGCCTTCAAATTCCTGCCACTGCCGCAAGACGACCCTCGCCGGCGGCAACCGGACATTTCCCGAGCAGAAACCCTTCTCAATTGGTCGCCAAAGGTGCCGCTCAGGCAAGGCCTGATGCAGACGATCAGCTACTTTACGGAGCTTGAAGCCAGCCGGAGCGAGGATCGAATTTCCCCGATTGCAACAAGCGTGAGGTCCGCTTCGGGCCGACTGCAAAACCTGCCCGCCTGAAGTCAGGAAGGGCTGTGCGCTCGGGTATGGTCGTGGTGATACCGCGACCAACACGGGCTTCATTTTTTCTCATTGGGGGAACATCCAGCCGAGCTCGCCGTTGGGCGATGATACCGGCATGGAGAACGGACCCGTGCATCGAAAACGATCCGCCAAGGACATCGAGCAAATGGCCGCAAGGGAAACGGCTGCCTTTCTGAGACGTGCCTCAATCACCTACCTTGAATGCTGTGTGAGCCTGATGATGACGCATCTTGAACGCGAGGAGGTGGTCACCATCCTGGAAAAAGAAGCGGATATGCTGCGAAGGCTCGACTGAGGCTTGCGGCGCCCAGGCATCGATCGGCTCAGCCTCAAACACAGCGCGCAGTTGTCATCTCGCCGTAACGTTCGTGATTTTTCCAGGTCGCAAGGAACATTCCTGGCAACTGGCAGTTCGGCGCGAGGAACTTACCTTCAACAGCGATGGCGGCAGTTTCGTGGGATCGAAAAAGGTACGGATTGGAATAGCCGGCGTCGGCAATTGCGCGTCTTCCCTTGTCCAGGGCCTCTCATATTATCGGGACGCCAGAGGTAATGAGCGGATACCCGGCCTTATGCATGCCGATCTCGGCGGCTATCACGTCGATGACATCGAAGTGGTCTGTGCTTTCGACGTCGCTAAGGGCAAAGTTGGGCGAGATGTGGCGGAAGCCATATACAATCCACCCAATAATACCTTCCGCTTTGCCGATGTCGCAGCAACCGGCGTTCGCGTCGAGCGCGGACCAACGCTCGACGGCATCGGCAAGTATCTGCGCGATGAGATCGAGGAGGCAGAAGAGCCGGTCGCGAATATCAGCGCGCTGCTTCGGGAAAGCGGCGCTGACGTATTGGTCTCATATCTGCCGGTCGGCTCGGAAGAGGCTACGCGTTTTTATGCCGAGTGCGCGCTCGAGGCCGGCTGCGCCTTCGTCAACTGCATACCGGTTTTTATTGCGTCGCGGCCGGAATGGCGCCAACTCTTCGAACAGCGTGGCCTGCCATTGATCGGCGACGACATCAAAAGCCAGGTCGGCGCGACAATCGTGCACCGGTTGCTCGCCAATCTGTTCCGCGAGCGCGGCGTCCGCATCGACCGCACCTATCAGCTGAATTTCGGCGGCAACACCGACTTCCTCAACATGCTGGAACGCGAGCGGCTGGAATCGAAGAAGATCTCGAAGACACAATCCGTAACCAGCCAGCTCGACGTTCCCCTGGAGGCCGGCAACATCCATGTCGGCCCCAGCGACCATGTGCCTTGGCTCACCGATCGAAAATGGGCCTACATCCGCGTCGAAGGCACGACGTTCGGCGGCGTGCCGCTGAATGCAGAGCTCAAGCTGGAAGTGTGGGATTCGCCCAACTCGGCCGGAGTCGTGATCGACGCTGTGCGCTGCGCCAAGCTGGCGCTTGACCGCGGCATCGCGGGAGCGCTGACCGGCCCCTGCAGCTATTTCATGAAGTCGCCGCCCGAGCAATTCACCGATGCCGAGGCACGCCTGCGCACGCTCTCTTTCATCGCCGGAAGGGACGAGCCGATGCTCGATGCCGCGGAATGACGACGACGTTCTTCTTGATCCGCCATGCGGCGCACGACAATGTCGGCGACTATCTTGCCGGACGTATGGCCGGAATTTGCCTTGGCGAAACCGGCAAGGCACAAGCCTCGCGCCTGGCCAGCCATATGGCGTCAGAGCCACTCGCAGCCATCTGTTGCAGCCCGCGCGAACGAACACTGGAAACCGCAAAACCGATCGCAATCGCCTGCAGTCCCGACAAGATCACAATCTGCCAAGAGCTCGATGAGATCGACTTCGGCGCGTGGTCGGGAAAGACGTTCGAAGAGTTGAACCAGGACGCCGACTGGCGGGTGTGGAACAGTCAACGTCAGCAGGCGAGGACGCCGGGCGGCGAGACCATGCTGGACGTCCAGCAACGTGTCATCTCGCTGATGCAGCAGCTTCGCAAACGCTATCAGAACCAGTCCGTGGCGCTGGTCAGCCATGCCGACGTGATCAAGGCCGCCGTCTGCAAGGTGCTCGGCTTGCCGCTGGGAGATTGTTTTCGCTTCGACATCGACCCCGCTTCGATCACCACGATCGTATCCGGTGACTGGGGCTCCAAGCTGATCCGATTAAACGAAGCCGCCTGACGAGGACTGCCGGATGCGAATGGTCATTTTCGGTCTCACCGTCACCTCCTCGTGGGGAAACGGACACGCGACTCTGTGGCGTGGGCTTATCCGGGCGCTCGGCGGGCTGGGCTGGTCCGTCACCTTCTTCGAACGCAACACTCCCTATTATGCCGGGGCGCGCGACCTTGACCATCTCGATGGCGGCAATGTCGTTCTCTATCCGGACTGGGAAGACATCCGCCATGTCGCGGAACAGGCGATCGGGCAAACGGACGTCGTCATCGTCACATCTTATTGCCCCGACGCCGTGGAGGCATCGCGCCTGGCGCAGCAGGCCTCTCGCGGACTGAGGGTTTTCTACGATCTGGACACGCCGGTCACACTCGCCCGGATCGAGCAAGGTCAACGGCCGGCATATTACGGGCCCGAAGGCCTTCGCGATTTCGATCTTGTCCTGAGCTATACCGGGGGAACCGCAATCGACGCGCTCAAAACGTTGTTGGGTGCCCGGCGTGTCCTGCCTCTCTACGGCCATGTCGATCCCGAGCGACACCGACCGGCACAGCCCCGGGCCGAATTTGCCGGGGACCTGTCCTATCTCGGAACTTATGCCGCAGATCGCCAGGCCGGCGTCGAAAAGCTGCTGGTGCGCACGGCAGCGCGCCTGCCGGACCATCGCTTCGTCATCGGCGGCGCCCAATACCCGCACGAATTTCCGTGGGGCGAGAACATCTTTTTTGTCAGGCACCTTCCGCCTGCGGATCATCCGGCTTTCTTCTCCTCCTCGCGTCTGACGCTGAACGTGACCCGCGAGGCAATGGCCAAGAGGGGCTGGTGTCCTTCGGGCAGGCTGTTCGAGGCGGCAGCCTGCGGCGCAGCTATCGTGAGCGACACCTGGCCCGGGCTGAGCAGTTTTTTCCAACCTGGCAGCGAGATCCTCCTGGCGGACACCACCGACGACGTGGTTGCCGCAGTCTGCTTGTCGGACAGCGAAATTGACGCAATTCGGCGCCGTGCGCGCGAGCGGGTGTTGGACGAGCATACCTCTGCGCAACGCGCCAGGGAGCTGGACCGCCTCCTGTCAGATTCATTGCAGACGGCGGGCGAGCCGTTGAAGGAAGCAATCTGATGTTGGGCATCGTGCCTGCTGCCGGCCGCGGCAGCCGCATTCAGCCACTCGGCTTCTCGAAGGAACTCCTGCCGGTCGGCAGCCGCATCGACGGCCAAACCGAGCGTCCCTGCGCGGTGAGCGAATATCTGGTGCGTCGCATGGTGCGCAACGGCGTCGACAAGATCTGCTTCGTCATCGGATCGGGAAAATCGGACATCCTCGAATATTATGCCGCCGGCTATGGCGATGCCGCAGCACTGTTTGTCGTGCAGCCCACCCCTGTCGGTCTTTGCGATGCGATCTTCCGCGCTGCGCCGCTCGTCGCGCCGGACGAGACAGTCCTGATCGGCCTGCCCGATACGATCTGGCTTCCCGAAGACGGTTTCTGCGCCCTGCGGAACGATTGCCTGTCTTTCCTGCTGTTCCCCGTCGACCGTCCGGAATTTTTCGATGCCGTCATTCTCGACAACGACAGCCGGGTGAAGGAAATCCAGGTCAAGCAACAAGACGCCGGATCGAATTGGATTTGGGGTGCATTCAAGATGCCCGGCCGCATCTTTCATCAGCTTGCGACGCTCTGGCGCGAGCGGAATCGCCATGACGAATACGTCGGCACGCTAATCAACGCCTACCTGGCGGCCGGCGGCGAGGCTTACGGCGTCAAGGCAGGCACAGCCTATGTCGATGTCGGCACGTTCAACGGCTACCGCACGGCACTTCGGCTGCTTGAGAACAACGACGCTACGTCGGAGGACCCGAAAAACCTCATATTCGTGCTGCCAGGGGAGTCGCAAATACCAAGCCATCCAGGCGAAGGAGGCTAGCCATGCTGCATTCCAACGCCGAAATCCGCCGCCGCATCGATGCCCTAGGCCCGTGGTTCCACAATATGGAGTTGGCGGGGGTCGAAACCGCCCCAGACCATTTCCTCGGCAACTACCCGCTGATCAAATGGCGCAAGTTCGCCGACGCCATTCCTGCCGATCTGTCCGGCAAGGCCGTGCTCGACATAGGCTGCAACGCCGGCTTCTACTCGATCGAGATGAAGCGCCGCGGCGCCCGCCGTGTCCTCGGCATCGATTTCGATGAAGCCTATCTGGCGCAGGCGCGCTTCGCCGCCGAAATCGCGGACTGCGACATCGAATTCCAGCAGCTGTCGGTCTACGAGGTGGGCGTCCTGCGGGAGAAATTCGACATCGTCCTGTTCATGGGCGTGCTGTATCACCTGCGCCACCCCCTGCTCGCTCTCGATCTGATCCGTGAGCACGTTGCCGGCGACCTGATGATCTTCCAGTCCATGCAGCGCGGCAGCGCCGACCTGCCTGCACTCGATGAGAATTATCCTTTCTGGACCCACGATCTGTTCGACCGACCGGAGTTTCCGAAGCTGCATTTCGTCGAGCATCGCTATGCCGACGACCCGACCAACTGGTGGATTCCCAATCGCGCCTGCACCGAAGCGATGCTGCGCAGCGCCGGCTTCGAGATCGTGCTGCACCCGGAGCAGGAGGTCTATTTCTGCCGCACCGCCGGTGAGCCGGCCGGCGGCGGCGCCGTTTACCCGTCGAGAGGACAACTTCATGATTGAAGCTGCAATGATCTGGAACGAGCCAAACAACAAGTCCCATTGGGATCCCGAACTCGACCCCGACTGGAGCCGCTTCGCCAATATGGCAATACTGGCCGCCGATGCGATCGCAGCTGAAAACCCCGCCGTGACCAAGATCCTCGGCGGCATTTCGCCGATCGATGCCGATTTCATGGCGCTCATGAAGCAGTATGGTGTGCTCGATCACGTCGATGCCGTCGGCGTGCATGGTTTCCCGCTCGACTGGAACCTTTGGCAGATTCAGGAATGGCCGCAGAAGATCGGCGAGATTTCGACCGTCACCGATCTGCCCGTATGGGTCAGCGAAGTCGGTGTGTCGAGCTTCGGTGCCGAGGAGGTGCAGCGCTGGGGCTTGCGCCGGACCGCCGAACTGCTGCTCGGCAATGCGCCGCGCATACAATGGTACAGCCTCTACGACCTTCCGCGCGAATGGGGGGCAACGACGCGTCACCGCGAAGCGGAAGGCTCCTCCTACTATCGCCATTTCTACATGGGCCTGCTGCGCGAAGACGGTACGCCCAAACCAGCGCTCGAGGAATTCCTGCGTTATGCCCCGGCCATGGGACTGGCGCAGTGGTTCCATTTTGAAGATCCCCGGCTGGACGACGCCGTCGCCTGGATGAAGCGGCTGCGCGTCACCAGTCTGCGCACCGGGCTTTCCTGGGCCGACAGTTTCAGGCCGAATGCGCTGGATTGGTACGACCGGCAGATGGAAGCACTGGCCGATTTCGACGTGACCGTCACCTTCTGCTTCACTCCAGAGCATCGCGGAGTTATGCCGCATCACACCAGTCCGCCGCTGGTGCCGGAGGAGTTCGCGGAGTTTTGTGCGACGATGATCCGTCGCTATGCTCCCGGCATGGCCGTCTCGCCGGTCAGGTCCGTGCGAGCTTCGGCAGCATGAGTGTGTCATGCAACACCAACCTGACGGGTCCGGAACGCTTGCCGAATTCGCGGCCCTGTTGCTAGGTACCGCACCATACTCATCGGACGGTGCTGAAATCATGATCGTCGTCGCGCATCCTGACGACGAGAGCATCGGCATCGGGGGGCATCTTGCCGGATTGCGCGGGTCTCGCATCGTTCATGTCACCGACGGGGCGCCGCGAGATCTTGACGACGCGCGGGCGTACGGCTTCGAGACTTGGCAGGACTACGCCGCAGCTCGCCACAGGGAGTTGGAGACGGCGCTCTCGGCGGCGGGTTTTCCGCCGACCGGATTGATCAGCCTCGGTTATCCCGACAAGCAAGCCGCCGGAAACCTTAGCTCGCTCGCACGGGAACTGACCTGCCTGCTGGCCGATTGCGACATCAGCTTCGTCTGCACGCATCCTTATGAAGGCGGTCACCCCGATCACGACGCGACCGCCTTTGCCGTCCATGCGGCCTGCCATTTGCTGCGCCGCGACGGACGCCAGGCGCCGGCCATCGTCGAAATGGCGTTCTATTGCGCCGGACCTGAGGGCGTGGTCCTTCAGGATTTCAACAGCCGACCCGGCAGTGAGTGCATCGAACTGCACCTTACGGAAGCGGCTTTCGAACGAAAGCAGTGCATGCTGGCCTGCCACCGGACACAGCAACGGACGCTGGCGCCGTTTACGGCGCGCGCCGAACGTTTCCGGGTGGCGCCCGCCTATGATTTCCTGGCCCTGCCGAACAACGGCAAGCTCTATTACGAGGCGCTGCCGCTCGGCTTCGAGCCGGCGGTTTGGCTTCACGCCGCGGCGGCTGCGTATGAGGAGCTTCGGCTCGACCGGCCATGACCCTCACCGTCCTGAACGTCGCCTACCCTCTCGCGCCAGTCGGCCTGGATGCGGTTGGCGGTGCCGAGCAGGTGCTATCGATGCTCGACCAGGCACTGGTGCGCGCGGGGCACATTTCCATCGTGATCGGCTGCCAGGGCTCCAGAGCGTCGGGCGTCCTCATCGAGACACCTGCTGAACCAGGTGTGCTCGACGATGCGGCGAAAACACGGGCACAGCGCTCCCACCGCGCCGCGATAGACGCGGCACGCTCCCGTTGGTCGATCGACGTGATTCATCTGCACGGCATCGATTTTCATGCCTATCTGCCTGACCATGGCCCGACACTGGTAAGCCTGCACCTGCCGCTGGATTGGTATCCGGCCGATGCTCTGCGCCCGGTGCGCAACGATCTATGGCTCCACGCCGTCTCAGTGGCGCAGCAGAAGACAGCACCGCCGGGCACCAAGCTCGTTGCACCCATTCCAAACGGCGTCGATATCGATGCGCTGAGCGGCCCGCAGTCCAAGCGCAACTTTGCATTGGTTCTCAGCCGCATCTGCCCGGAAAAGGGCATCCATCTGGCGCTGGACGCCGCCAAGCAGGCTGGCGTGCCGCTGGTCATCGGCGGCAAGGTCTACCCCTATGAAACGCATACGCTGTACCTTCGTCACGAAGTCCAGCCTCGCCTTGACAAGCACCGCCGCTTCCTCGGTCCGCTCGGCTTCACCGCCAAACGGCGCTTTCTCAACGCCGCCCGTTGCCTGGTCATTCCCAGCCTTGCCGCGGAGACCAGCTCGCTTGTCGCGATGGAGGCCCTCGCCTGCGGCACACCGGTTGTCGCCTTTCCAAACGGCGCGCTGCCGGACGTGGTCGAGCACGGCAAGACGGGCTTTCTGGTGAATGACGTCGACGAGATGGCGGAGGCCATTATCGCAGCATCCGGCCTGGATGCCGAGACATGCCGGGCCGAGGCGCGGCGGCGCTTTTCGCTCGACCGCATGATTTCGTCTTACATGGACGCCTACCATGCGCTGGCGGGGCTTGGTGGCGGCC
This sequence comes from Mesorhizobium sp. M6A.T.Ce.TU.002.03.1.1, assembly GCF_003997275.1. NCBI lineage: Bacteria > Pseudomonadati > Pseudomonadota > Alphaproteobacteria > Hyphomicrobiales > Phyllobacteriaceae > Mesorhizobium > Mesorhizobium sp. M6A.T.Ce.TU.002.03.1.1. The sequence goes on along the minus strand of NZ_RZTI01000003.1, from coordinate 17,160 downwards.
GCAGGCGCCTCGCGGCGGCGCAGTGAGTGCATCCATGCTCCGCTCGGAGATCATCGACGATGCGGCCGCCCTTGAGGCCCTGGCGCCGCGCTGGTGGGAACTCTGGGCGCATAGCCGGACGGCGACGCCGTTCCAATGCCCCGCCTGGCTCGTGCCGTGGTGGCGCACGTTTGCGCCCGGAGAGCTGGCTACGATCGCCGTCTGGCGTGGCGACGATCTGGTGGGATTGGCGCCGTTTTATCTGGAACACACACCTTCCGGGCCGAGACTGCTTCCGGTCGGGATTTCGTTGAGCGATTATCTGGATGTCCTGTGTTTCCCCGGCATCGAAGCGACTGTCGCCGCCGAAATCGCCGACCAGGCTCTCGCGATCAATTGGTCGCAATGGATTTTGCCGGATTTGCCGGCGGGTGCTGCGGGTCTCACTATTACGCACCCTGCGCTGGAGGCGGGTCAACTCGTCGATCACGCCGCTTGTCCCGTGCTCTCGATCATTGGAGCCGATGCGCTTGCGGTCTGCGTTCCGGCGCGGCGAAGGCGCCAGCTGCGCCGCGCGCATAGAGCCGCAGGCAGGCGCGGCTGCGTCTCCGTCATGCCGGTGCAAGATAGTCCCAAAGCATTCTTCGAGCACCTGATCCGCCTTCATGGCGCACGTTGGGCCGGGCATGGTGACGGCGTGCTGGCCGATCCGGCTGCGGAAGAATTCCATCGGCAGGCGCTTGCCCTGCTTGCCGCACAGGGTCTTGTGCGATGCTGGCTTGTTGCTATCGATGACGCGGTCGTCGGCGCCTACTATGGATTTCACCATCGCCACCGCGCCTACGCCTACCTTGGCGGTTTTGATCCGGCCTATGCCGAGGAAAGTCCCGGCGCAATCCTGATCGGTCACGCGATTTCCGAGGCGGCCCGCGAAGGGGCGCGGGAGTTCGATTTCCTGCGCGGCCAGGAGACCTACAAATATGGCTGGGGTGCCGTCGACCAATGGACGATGCGAAAGGTCTGGACGCGGAGCATGGCTCAATGAGCACGACTGGACGAAAACCGTCGTTACAGGCGTCGACGGCAAGAATGGTGTTCGAAGAGTGCATGGCCGACGGCGCCTGCGTCGAAGCCGTCGTTGCCAGACTGGCGCTTCGCTTTGAAACCGGGCTCGATGCTGCGGAACTCGCTGATGTGGCGCTGGATATGTGTTCAGCCGACCTGCGGAACGGGGACAGACTGGAGCGGATCGCCGAGCTGCTTCGTCGCAGGCCTGACATCTTTGCCATGCTGCGCGAAACAGGCGCGGCCGTTCGCCACGAACGCGGTGAATGGGAAACGGATGCCGCTGTCGTCAGGCGGCTGGCCGCCGGCTTCGATGCCGCGGCGGCGATTTCCCTGGCGGCGAGCGTTCAGCTGTCTTCGTTGGGTGACGAGGAGAAGCTCACCGCCACTACCGACGAGATCGTCGCATGGCTGGAAACACAAGGCTTCACTGGCGCCGACCGGGACATATTGGACATTGGTTGTGGCATCGGGCGTTTCGAAAGCGCGCTTTCCAGCGCGGCGCACCGGATCGTCGGCATCGACATATCCTCAAAGATGATTTCGATCGCTCGTCAGCGATGTGCCAGCCTGCGCAATGTGGAAGTGCGGCCGACCTCCGGTCTCGATCTTGCGGACTTCGGCAATGCAAGCTTCGATTGCGTGCTGGCTGTCGACAGCTTCCCCTACCTGGCGCTAGCAGGCTTGGCGGAGCGGTATTTCAAGGAAATCGCGCGTGTTCTGAAGACGTCGGGCATGGCAGCACTTCTGAATTACTCCTATCGCGGATCGCCGGCGCTGGATCGTGCCGATGTTCACCGCCTCGCCGGAGCCCACGGCATGCAGGTCGTCGTTGACAGCGAGAAGCCGTTCCGGCTGTGGGATGGCAATGCCTTTCTTCTTGCTGCATCCGAGGGAACATTACGGCTCAATAACTGTTCGGGCGTCACATAGAAAAGGCGCCTGTAAGTGCCCACAATCCTAAGGAGGACTAGGTGGCATACGGCGGCAAGGGACATCACCTCGGCCGTCAGAACAAAGGCTCCGGCGACGGCGCGATGACCAGTTTGCTCAAGACTAGGCCGAGGAAAGCGGTTGCATCCACCAGAGCCTAGAAGCAGCACACCGAGCAACGCAGGCTCGATGGCAATCGGATCAACTCCGATCAGTATCATGCCGCGGATCGGCTCGCGTAAGGCCGAATGTTGCAATCGCAGACGCGATTATGACCAGCGACCAGCTGAGGTCGCGAGAGTCGAATTTGTCGAGCGCGCCTGGGCTTATTGCCGGGGAGGATCGAAGGGAACGCACAGGCTTTCCCGACGATACCAGCGGCTTCGAAACAATGCTGTGCAAGGGTCAGCGCTGACTGTGAGAACGGCGCGTGAATCCTTGCAAACTCTGATTGCTGACACCACACTGGTGAAGGGATCAATTCGTTAAGAGAACATGATGTCTCGCTCGAGCGACGATACGATCAGCCCGCGACTCCGGCTGGCAATAGACCGGAAGATCGCATCTCTGCTGATTGCCATCGAGCAGGAGAAGGTCCCCGAGCGGTTGACCAACCTTGCGGTTCAATTGCAGAACGCGCTTGTCGAGAAGCGTCGATGCAAAGCAAAGAAAGAGGACTAGCTATCGACGCCTGTCGACTGCCAAGTTTCCTTGTACCTCGGACAGGTGATTGCGTCTTTCTACCAATGTCTGCAACGAACTTTCGCCGAGATATTCCAGCGCGCTGGCGCGCGCTCGGTTAAGGCGGCTCTTTACCGTCCCCACCGCGCAACCGCATATTTCGGCAGTTTCTTCATAGCTGACGCCAAGAACCCCGATCAGCATCAGGACCTCGCGCTGATGTTCCGGCAGTTTCTGGACCGCGCCATAGACTTCCTTGCTCTGAACGGACCACTCCTGTGTAGCTTCCGAAATCGGGATCAGAGAGGCACAGTCGAGCAGGCCGGGTTTTTCCCTGTCGGCGGCCTTGACGCGCGTGTAGTGGGTGTTGCGCATGATGGTGAAGAGCCATGACTTCATGCGTGTCCCAGGCTCGAACTTGTCGATGTTGGCGAGCCCTTTGGTCAACGTCTCCTGGACCAGGTCATCGGCATCGTCAGGAACACGGCAGAAGGTGCGGGCGAAGGCTCGCAAGGCAGGTATCAGGTCAACGATGGAAACTTCATCCGTTTCCTGGTTGGCCAAGGCATAGCCCCTGGAGGACAATGGTCCAGCTCCCAGCAAGAACGAGTTGATGAACGCAGACCTAGCTAAATGCATGAAGGTTTGGATCGTTCCGGACATCGAAATAAGTCGCTAGAAAATCTCGGATTGCGCGGACGCACATCGCGAAACTGCGCGGCTGAACTCCTGTTGCGGGTGAGTGCCGCCCGCCCGGAACACGGCCAGGGGTTCGCTCCATTGACAGACAGCGACGTCAATTCGCCATTGTTCCGCAAGCAAAGGCGCCAGTCCTTTTGCTGGAACAAAGCGGCGTGCCGGAAGTTCGACGCCCTGAGCCGGTGGTTCCGGCCTTCATTCATCGAGGAGCAATATCATGGCGCAGTCCCGGCAGCGTTCAGAAAGACGGCCCGCAAGCGGTCGCAACCAGAATGTCGAGCGGGGAAACGGCGGTGAGCTTCACCAACTGGCGGAAGGCGAGACGCCTGTCCTCACCACTGCGCTCGGTACGCCTGTCTCTGACGATCAGAACACTCTGAAGATCGGCGAGCGTGGCCCGTCGCTGATCGAGGATTCCCACTTTCGTGACAAGATTTTCCATTTCGATCACGAGCGGATTCCCGAACGGGTCGTTCATGCTCGCGGCTACGGCGCACACGGCTATTTCGAAACCTATGAATCGCTAGCCAAATACACGCGCGCCGACATTTTCCAGCGTGCTGGCGAAAAGACGCCGGTTTTCGTGCGCTTCTCGACAGTCGCCGGCAACAAGGGCTCGTTCGACCTGGCCCGCGACGTGCGCGGTTTCGCCGTCAAGCTTTACACCAAGGAAGGCAATTGGGATCTGGTCGGCAACAACATCCCGGTTTTCTTCATCCAGGACGCGATCAAGTTTCCCGATCTGATCCATGCCGCCAAGCAGGAACCGGACCGCGACTTCCCGCAGGCCCAGACCGCGCATGACAATTTCTGGGATTTCATCAGCCTGATGCCGGAATCGATGCACATGATCATGTGGATCATGTCGGATCGTGCGATCCCGCGCTCCTTCCGCTTCATGCAGGGCTTCGGCGTCCACACCTTCCGCTTCGTCAGCGCCGACGACGAATCCACCTTCGTCAAATTCATCTGGAAACCAAAGCTCGGCATGCAGTCGGTGGTATGGAACGAGGCAGTCAAGATCAATGGTGCCGATCCGGATTTTCATCGCCGCGACCTGTGGGAGGCGATCCAGTCCGGCAACTTCCCGGAATGGGAACTTACCGTGCAGCTCTTCGATCAGGACTTTGCGGACAGCTTCGATTTCGATGTCCTCGACGCCACGAAGATCATTCCCGAAGAAATCCTCAAGCCGATCCCGGTGGGACGATTGGTCCTGGATCGTATGCCCGACAATTTCTTCGCCGAGACCGAACAAGTGGCGTTCATGACGCAAAACGTGCCGCCCGGCATTGATTTTTCCAATGACCCGCTGCTGCAGGGACGCAACTTTTCCTATCTCGACACCCAGCTGAAGCGGCTCGGCAGCCCGAATTTTACCCACCTTCCAATCAACGCACCGAAGTGCCCGTTTGCTCATTTTCAGCAGGACGGACACATGGCTATGCGCAATCCGGTAGGCCGTGCAAATTATGAGCCAAATTCGTGGGGCATGGGTCCGCGCGAGGATCCCCAGCGCGGCTACCGTTCCTTTGCCGATGCCGAGCAGGGCCAGAAAGTGCGGCTGCGGGCGGAAAGCTTCGCCGACCACTACAGCCAGGCGCGGCTGTTCTTCAACAGCCAGACGCCTCCGGAACAACGCCACATCGTCATGGCTTTGACATTCGAATTGAGCAAGGTCCAGACACCGGCAATCCGCGAGCGAATGGTTTCCCATCTGCTGAACATCGACGAGGCGCTGGCGGCCACCGTTGCCGACAAGCTTGGCATTCGAAAGATGCCAAGTCCGGCGGACGCTGCGGTGCCGCCGCGAGACGACCTGGAGCCCTCGCCGGCGCTCAGCATCATCAATAACGGGCCGGAGAGCTTCGGAGGCCGTAAGGTCGGCGTGCTGGTCAGCGACGGCGTGGATGCTGCGCTGTTCGAGCAACTCCGAACCGCGGTCGAAAAGGAAGGCGCGGTGATGGAGGTCGTCGCCGCAAAGGTCGGCGGCGTAGATGCGGCCGATGGCACGCAGATCGAAGCGAGACACATGATCGACGGCGGTCCGTCGGTCCTGTTCGACGCGGTCGTGCTTATGCTCTCGGAGCCGGGCGCCGAACTGCTGGCCAAGGAAGCCGCCGCAAAGGACTTCGTTTCCGATGCGTTCGCTCATTGCAAATTCATCGGTTTCACGTCGGGAGCCGAGGCGCTGCTGGCCAAGGCAGGCGTCGATGCGGATGCGGATGAAGGGCTGATAAGGCTGGAATCAAACAAGACGGCTGAGAAGTTCGTCCAAGCCTGCCGGAAGTTGCGGCTGTGGGCGCGGGAGGCGGCCGTCAAGCTCTGACGCCGGTGCATGCTGGCCGTCTGTTCGCATGGTTGACTGGAGCCGTAGAATCAAGCGGGCGGAAGCATCCCTTCGCTCTGACCGGGCCGTCTATGACCGGTCGCTATTCTTAGCCGCCTCCTCTCGCTGCTTTTTCAGGACTTCGTCGGTCCCGACCAGCTTTTTCGACCCGCCGGGAATCGCTGTGGACACCACGGCAGGCGGGTCGCTCGCGGGGAAGGAATCCTCAAGGCCGGCCTGCAACTGGTCTTCCAAGGTTTCCGGCTTTTGCGACCGACCAGGTGTCCTTCGGGTTTCTGTCTCCTCCAGCGGCTGTTTCATGTCAGGTGAAGACTTGACCTCTCGAACGCAGGCGTAAAGCTGTTCGATGGCAAATTCCTTCAGTGTTTCGAAGTTGGCCCTATCATCATCTTGCATTGCCTCGATCTGATCGACCATGTTTTTCTCGAACCGCTCAAGGCTATCGCTTCCGCACACCTGGCAAAGTCGCAATAGTGATTCTTTGAGCATTTTCGGGCCAAAGTAAGCCGACGCTTCGAGCTTGAGCCGTTGCAAATCCTCTGGAGTTGCCGCCTGAAGTTTTGACATGTGCGCCCCTTTCGCCTGATGAGCATATCAACGGCAATTGTCGGCAGATGTTCCATTCATCCGGCCGGATGCATCGCTCTCGTTCAGAAAACCAGGGCTGCTGGGGGTAAGCGACCGCAGCCGCCTCGTTTTTCCGGGTTGGATGCGACCAGAAGGCTATCGCCGGGGCCTATTGCGATCCAAGCCCGGCGCATACTCGGACTCCTTCTTCCGATCGTCTGGGTCGGCGCTGGCCGGGCTGTTGCCGTTGCTGGCAGGGCGGCGGAGCCGAGGTGAAGGAACGGCGGAAGCTCCGTCGTGATCCTTGCTCCTGGCTATAGCTCCCGGTCGTCGCGATGATCGGCGAGCCCGCTCGCCTCGCGCTGGGTGACCTTCTTCATGTCCATGTCGACGCCGATGCCGGACTGTCGCTGCAGCCCGTAGACCTCTTCGGCAAAGTTCATCTTGGCGAGGACGGCGTCGATCTTCTCGTGCTTGTCGGGCGGGAACATCTCAGCGGGATCGCCGACCGCCACCCATTTGATCGGGACGAGCGAGTTCGGCGGCAGGACGTTGCGCACGTGGACCACGCCGTCGATGCGAACCTCTGTGCGTCGCCCAATGACCGCGCCCTGATAGATTTTGACGCCCGTTGCCAGGAAGCACTCGTCCGCGACGATACAGCCCTTGAGTGAACAGAGCGGCCCGATCAGGACATTATCGCCGATCTCGACGGCGTTCCGACTCGTGCTGCGGATGTTGAGGTTCTCGCGGACGACGCACTGGGCGCCGATCCGTACCGGCGCGCCATGCGCCTCGATCACCGCCCCGAACGAGACGTGCGTGTGTGGACCGATCGCCACGTCTCCGCAGATCACCGCTGTCGGAGCCACATAGGCGGTTGGATCGATGTTCGGCCGCTTGCTCTGGTGCTCGATAAGCATGGCGGGCTCCTGTGCGAAGGATGTCGACTGAAAAAAGCTAACGGGCGAGAGCAGCGCGAGTTCCGCTGCGCCCAGCCGATCTGCTTCAGCCGTTGGGTTTGCTGATTGCGAAACTTGGTCGAGCGCTTCTTCAACAGATCGCGCGATGCCGGCGTATTGCTAGATGAACCAGGTCGCCACTAGCCCGACTGACGCAGCAAAGGTCGCCAATGTCGTCACGCCGCCAAGGACGTTTGTGCCGGGGCTGTTCACCTTGTCGCCCATGATCTTGCGGTTGTTGGTCATGATGAGGATCAGCAGCAGCAGAGGCGGAGTAGAAAAACCCTGCACAATACCGGACCAGACCAGGGCTTTCATCGGGTTGAAGCCGATGAAATTGAGCCCCACCGCCAACAGTGTGATCACTCCGGTCGCGATGTAGAATTTGGGAGCCTGGCGAGGTTTGTCGTTCATGCCGTGCTTCCAACCCATCGCCTGCGCAAGATCAAAGGCGGCGCCGGTCGTCATGACTGGAACGGCCAGAAAGCCGACGCCGATCACGCCGGCTGCGAAGACAATTCCTGCCGCATCACCGGCAAGCGGCCGCAGCGCTTCGGCTGCCTGGGCGGCTGTCTCAATCTGGGTCTGACCTGCCTCATAGAGGGTTGATCCCGTCGAAAGAATGATGAAATACATGATCAAATTGGAAAACGTCATACCGATCAAGATGTCGCGGCGAGACCGGCGAAGTTCGCCTTCCGTCGCTCCCTTCCGCTCTTTGAGAGTCGTCCTGCCCTCTGCAATCTCTTCCTCGACCTCCTGGTTGGACTGCCAGGTATAGAGATATGCCGAGAGCGTCGTGCCGATGATGGCAACGAGGATGGACAGGTACTCACGGCTGAACTCGATTTTTGGGATCAGAGTGCCGTACAGAACAGACAATGCGTCCGGTTTCGCGAGGACGGCGGAAACCACATAGGCAAGCAGCGTCAGCGCCAGCCACCGGAAGGCGTTTCGGATCAGTTTGTAGGAGCCGAAAACCTGCAGAGCGAAAATAATGGCGGCGACGCCAACCACGATCAACGGAACCGGCAGCGGGACGAACAGATTGAGAGCCGCAGACATCGCCCCGAGATCCGCGGCAGCCTCGATGGTGTTGCCGATCAGCACGCCCACCAACACCGACCACAAGAGCCATCGCGGGTAAAAGTCGGAAATGACCTGGAAGAGCCCGCGTCCGGAGACCTGGCCCAGCTTCGATGAGAGATACACGACAGTGTACATCATCGGCAGGGTAAGTGGCGCGGTCCAGAGCAGGTCGGGACCGAACCTGGCCCCGGCGCTGGCGTAGGTTCCGATGGCCGAGCAGTCGTCGTCGGCCGCGCCGGTGATCAGCCCGAGCCCAAGGGCCCGGCCGATGCCGCTACCCTCCCGTCGCGGCTTTTTTCGGCCGGGGTCCTTGCGAGCCAGTTCGCTCATTGGGCACGCACTGCCGCTGGCGTGACGTGGAGGCCAATGGAGACATCCATCGGATTAATCATCCTCTATGGAAACAAGCTGCAGCAGGCGATCATCGGACGGCTCTCGTGTTCGGAATCGAACAGCCAAGCAGGCGCTTTGTTCCGTCGGCAGGCCATGCCGCATTAATGGCGGCGGGCAGTGCCGGATGCACAGGACGCCACGCGGACTGTAGAAAGCGCCGATCGGGCGGCCTGCCGGCAAGCGGGATAGGAACCTTTTCTGAAACACGCCGTTTGCCAGCAGGCGGTTGCATTAGCAACCTTTGAACAACGGAAAGGGTCTTGCCATGAACTACAAGATGATCTGTTTAGGCGCGATGGCGCTTTCTTTGGTAAGCGGCGTTTCTCTCGCGGCAGGCGCCGACACAGGCACGTCTGCCTTGGACGACCCTGCAAAGATGGAGCCGTTCTACACGGACTCCAGCATGAAGACTCTGCGGTCGGACGACGCGTTCACGACGGCGTGGAAAGCGCTGACGGACGAGGACCGCATGGCAATGACAAAAGTCTGCGATGAGGAGATGGCAAACCCCAACGCCGCCAACACCCACCCTGAATTCTGCAGCAATGTCAAAAAGCTCGGCGGCGAGTCGAAGAACTGAACCATGGGAAGGCGGGCAATCGCCCGCCTTTTGGTTAGCGACTGTGAAGGCAAGAGGGATACGATAGCCGCGGGGTCGGCTAGTTTAACGGGTCGCTCCGCCACTCACGGCCATGCGAATGCCCAGGCCAATGATAAAACAGCCGGCGATGCGCTGCTGCCAGAGCCGTATCTTTGGCTGCTTCAGGATCCACTCGCCAACCGCACCGGACGCGAGCGCGTACGCGCCCAGCACCAATACACCTGTGATTTTCTGTGTCCCACCCAGCAACAGCAATTGCAGCGTCACCGATCCTCGAGCCGGGTCAACGAATTGCGGCAGGAACGCAACCATGAACATCATTGGCCAGGGATTTATGAGGTTGGCGATCATTCCTTCTCGTGCAGCCGCTAGCGGACCAAGATTTCTATGCTCTTCGATGGCAACTTCCGTGGCTGACGAGAGCAATAGGCTCATTCCGAGCCAACACAGGTAAGCGGCGCCGGACCATCGGAGCAGACTGAATGCGAGGGGCGACGCCCCAACCAATGAAGACACGCCTAACGCGAGGAGAGGCAATTGAACAAGCCCCGCTCCGACGGTCATGCCCAGCACCGTGAAAAACGCCGTGCTTCGTCCGTGAGCAATTCCGCGTGCTGTCACAAGCATGCTGTCGGGGCCGGGCGGGGCCTGCATCGAGATTACGGTCCCCAGGAAAGCTATCCACAACACGGGATCCATGATCCTGCTCTCTCCGCCTGACAACTGCGCAGTGCCTTTCCTGCAACTGACGGTCAGTCAGGCCGGTTCAAGAATTCCGGATGGCAAGCCCGATACCCGCCTCTTCGGAGCGGAGCCCTGGCGATCCCTGCCGGGGCTCCGCAACCCGATGGCACAAGCAATTATGCGGCCGCTTGAAGAGCGCGTTGGTTGACACCCCCCTCGCCTAGACCCGTCAGCGCTTCGTCCGTTGCGACCTCTTCCTTGAGCGTCGCTTTGAGAAGGGCGGCAACGTCGGCCTTTCCCATCTGTTCTGCCCAGGCGATCAGAGTGCCGTACCGGGCGATCTCGTAATGCTCGACGGCTTGCGCCGCTGCGACCAGTCCGGCGTCGAGCGCAGGAGCACCTTCATAGTCTTCGAGGATCTCGGAGCCCTCTTCAATGATGCCGTCGATCGCCGGGCAGGTCTTGCCGCGTGCTGCCTTGCCGAATTTCTCGAACACTTCCTCGAGGCGGTCGACGTGACCTTCCGTTTCCATGCGATGTTTTTCGAAGGCGGCAGTCACCTTTTCCGACTCAGCACCTTTCGCCATTTTCGGCAGGGCCCTTAATATCTTCTTTTCGGCATAGTAAAGATCTTTGAGCCCGTCGAGGAACAGGTCCTCAAGACCCTTGGTTGTCGCTTTCGTGGATTTCTTCGCAGTGGCCATGGTCTTCTCCCGCTGGGGTTGGAGCTAGCCTTCCTAAACGTGAAGGCGTCCGATAACCCCACCGGCCAGCAACAAGTTCCACATCAATTCAGCATCGCCGGAAATTTTCCGGCGACTCGCGTCGCATGGTCAGGCGCTGCAAGCGTTACGCTGGTGAGCAGAGGCCGCCGAGGCGATGGTTGCCTCGCTTGCGGCTCAATCGATCCGCCTGATGCGGCCCTTGTCGAGACGGAATACTCCATCCTGCCCGCCCTGCCTCTCAAAATCGGTAAGCAGATCGTCCCAGGTTCCCAGGAACTCGCCACAGTCGTCGCAAAAGATCCGGTCGTCAGGACCGGCGTCGGCCGGAATCCTCAGCCTTATTGTCAGGCAATAAGGGCACTCCAACTGATGGTTGAGATACTGCTTGGTCATGGACGATGGCGAGAATGCACTGGAAATGTGGTCCCTGCAACCTCGCTCGTGCTGGCCCGACGAACTCGGCAAGCAACGTACAGCGATGGGGGCATTACGGCGATTGTTGCGATCCTCCGGGAATAACGAGCGCGCCTGCATTAGGAGCCGAATATTCAAAGCCTATGAAAAACGCAGCAAGAATTAGCGCGCAGATAAGTGCGATTGCTGCCAGTGCGGTTCTGGACAACGGCTTACGCGGTTCGCGATTTTGCAACACTGAATCGGTCCGCTCTCTGTTCGAAGACGACGGAGGGATCAAGACACCTGAACCCATTATATGCCGTCTTTAGCCGGAGGCCACCCGGACTGAGCCGTCGGGGGAATATTGTCGGACGTCAGTTCGCCCCGCTTGAGCCTTCTAATGGCTTCGTTGGCTTCAACTTCATCCAGCCCGGAAAGCGGCATGCCGTCAACTATGACGGCTTCCTCGCTCTCGCCGTCATAGACTTCCCACAGGCCTTCCGAATCCTGCCGCTTGTTGTAGGTGGTTGGCATGGCGACTCCCTAAGGCGGTCTGAAGATCAGCTAGATGCTGCTATTGGACACCTGCTACCCACTCCAGAGCCTGGGCCTTTTCGTCCTTCGGGAACACCCTCGCCTCGATCTGCGGGAAAAGCGCGCCCGTCATCTCCGTAGCTGCCTTGATCCACTGTTTTTCGGACACCACTGCGGCACGCTGGAAGCGGTGGAATTCGCCAAGTTTGCTCAAGCCGTACTGCAGATCGCGGCGCAAAGCGTCGCCCGTCATGTCCTCCAAATCCGTAAGGTCCGCCAGGACGCCGATCTCCTCATGTTCGCTCAGCTTCTCCTCGATGGCCGGGATGACTTTGTCGTAGTCCTGCGCGGTCACGGTACCGGCAACGCGAAATGCGGCGACGTTCTCAGGAGCAGAAATAACCTCGATCACTTTTTCCTCCTTTCGAATTGGCTTCACGGATTATCCCGAACAACTCAAGCCGCCCATGGATGTTCCCTGATTTAAGCGTTTTGCGATCTAATTTGACACTCATGAGCCGGCGCAATTGGCCGGCTCCCGGATCGCTTGCGTGATGACAGTATAGCGCGTGATGGGGCCCTCATCGGGATCTTCTCCGTGAAAGTGAACGTCCGCGTTCACCGGTGGCCGGCTGTTGTTGCCGAACTCCTTAACTGCGGACGCACGGACGAGTTGGATGTCCGGGTCCTGCTTCATGATCTTTATTGCTGCAAGCTCGGCAGTACTGCCGCCGCCAATGCGCCAGCTGGCTTCGAGCACACCGGATCGCCAGATGCCCGACGAATCGACGCCCTGGCCGATATCGTAGTTGCGCCGCGAGGCGAAAAATCGGGGATAGTCAGCCATCGCCGTGTCATAGGCCCTCGCCTGCACCGTTGCCAAAGCCAGTGCGCGAGGAAGCTGAAGGTCTTCGAGCGCTTCCCATCCGCCGCGCACTACAATGAGATCGGATCCGCCATAAACGGATTGTCCCGCATTATCGGTGGTCGTCCTTTGAGTGCCGTAATAGGCGACAATGATCTCATCGATTTCCGTTCTGCCGACGCTCAGCGTGACGATGTCGCGGAGGTCCGCTTCGAGCACCAGACCGCACTCGTCCAAGTCGGAGGAGCGGTACCGCTCAAGCAGCCTCTCGACGTCAGCAACCGTCAGAACAATGTGTTGGTCTTGGCCTCGCGAGGAAAGCGGCGGCTTAAGCCGGGCAACCCCGAGCCTCAGCAGACGTTCGGCCGCCCGCAGCGCATCGTGCCGCGAAAACACCGTGTAGCCAGGCAATACTGCTGCGCTGACAGTTCTGCCGAAGCCGGTTGACCATTCTTTCGGTCGTTCGGCCAAGCCGTCCACCAGTTCATGGGTTATGGCCTTGGTCATTGCGAAACGCCAAGGCACCACGCCGCCGAAGAGGTCTTGCGGTCCGCCGATACCCAGCCGTGCCGCATCGGTGACAAGCAAGCTGTCGTCGGGCACGAAATACAACCCGCCGCCATTGCGGATGCTGTTGCCTAGGCCCCGCCGGAAGGCAAATCCCTTGAGGGTCGCAATCGTGCGGGCAACGGCAGCCACGGCTTCCCGTTCGTGAGCGTAGAGGGGCTCGCAGCCCGGCGCTGAGAATGCGATCACCGTCCCCTTTGCCTCGCTCGGCTGAGTGCCTTTGTGCTCGGTCATGTCGCTCGTTCTTGGTGCTACCTCGTTGTGACCGCGGGTTGCCCGCGTTGCGGTCTGCTCCTCGCTCCGAACCGAGACAACGCAGAAGGTGGCAAAAACGTTCAGTCTGATTTGGCCGGCTCGCCGCCTTCTGCATCATTTCGAACGATATCCATGGGAACCGCTACCCAGAGCGCACGATTAGAGAGGATAGACCTCAGGTTCAGGTCGTGTCTGAAGGTGAGCGCCTAGTGGCGAAATTCGAAAACGGTATCGGGTGAATTCCGTGACGTTGCTGGTTCAGCCGCGCCTGGTCAACGATCCCTTCTCGGATGCGGGGCTTCTTCTGGACTTCCGATTCGGCAACCGGGCGATGCTCTTCGACATTGGTGATCTGTCGCCACTTTCGCCGCGCGAAATCCTGCGCGTCAGCCACGTATTCGTATCACACATGCACATGGATCACTTCGCCGGCTTCGATCGGCTCCTGCGGTTATTTCTATACAGGAATAGAACAGTGCATTTCTTCGGCCCGCCTGGGTTGACCGAGGCCGTGCAAGCCAAGCTCAACGCATACACGTGGAATCTCCTCGACGAACAGTCCCACGACTTCATGATAGCGGCCTGCGACTGGACGCCGGCCGGATTTCGTCATTCCCGCCTCTTTCGGGCGCGATCGGGCTTCGCACGGCAGGATACGGCCTCAACCCCAGCTGAGGGAAATATCCTGCTCGATGATCCCGATTTCCGTGTCGAAGCAGCAATGCTCGACCACGGCGTTCCGTGCCTTGCATTCGCGTTTCAGGAAAAGATCCAGGTCAATGTGCAAAAACCACAACTGGAAGCGTTGGGTTTGCCTGTCGGAGCTTGGTTGAACGAAGCCAAGCGTGCGGTCCGGCGCGGAGCTGATCCCGAAACGATACTCGCCCCGACCGCGGATCGGCATATCTCGGTCGGCGAACTCCTCGGTGCCGGAGCCCTGAGAACCGGTCCCGGACAGAGGATTGTCTATGCGACCGATCTCGCATTCAACGAGGCAAATCTCGCGCGTGTCGTTGCGCTTGCGCACGGCGCGAACCAACTGTTTATCGAAGCGGGCTTCCTGCAGGAAGATCGGCGGCTGGCCGCCGCGAAGCGGCACCTCACGGCGGCCGAAGCCGGCACTATCGCCCGGCTTGCGGGTGTTGAACATGCTGTGCCGATGCACTTTTCTCCTCGTTATCTCGGACACGAAGATGAACTGCATGCGGAGTTCGCAGCAAATCTAGCCGCCGGAAGCATTCCTCACTCGGGGACAATGAATACCAACATGTAAGCAACAGCCGGATGATCCGCGTTTTTGATCACTTGCGTTGAATATCGCGGCGGGCCGTTCGCCGACGCCTGCGGGCAAGGATGACGGAAAGGGTGACCGGTCGAAAATCCCAGCTGTCGACGCCGGCGTCGTACTGGCGTGTAACCGGGGTCAATTTGCCGTGGGAATGGCCATGCAGATCGATCGATTTCTTGCCGATCTGATTCCAGGTGCGAAAAGGATAGTGGCAAAGGATCAGCAACCTGCCGTCTATCGTCAGCTCCTTATAATGTTGTGTGCTGGCCCAACCTGCGGCGCCGATAGTCGCTGCGCCATCGTTGTTGCCTATGATCAAGTGCTTCCGGCCATGAAGAGACGACAGGAGCGATGAAACGAATTCGGCCGATCCCTTCGCGAAATCGCCGAGATGCCAGATCTCGTCGTCCGGGCTGACGGTTTCGTTCCAGAGCGAGATCAGCGTTCGATCGTGTTCTGCCAGCGAGCCGAACGGGCGACGATCGATACGCAATATGCGGGGATCGCTGAAATGTGTGTCGGCCGTGAAATAGATCATCGAGCAGCTCATGGCTTAAGCCTGTCTTCCCCAACGCGACGCGACGATGGGCAAGCTAAAGATCGTCGGTCACCCGCAGGCAATCTCGACAATTATCCGAGTGTCCTCATCGTAGCTGATGTTCATCCGGGCCCAGCCGAGGTCGGAGGTGCGGGCGCATGTCGAGCAGTGGGTGCGCCAGACAGCTTCCTTCGGCGGATCCGGCATTTCAGTGAGCGGTCGACCCAGAAGATGCTGGTAACGGGACGCCTGACACTGATCTCCGTAATAGTATCGCTGCGGCTGGCCGGCGACTTGCGCGACCCAAATCGCGGGATTTCGCGGATGGTTGCGTATCGTGGAGCCTTCCGGTGCCCAATATGTGAACGGAGGCGCAGGGTCGGCCTCGATCACGACCCGCGGCTCCGCCAATTTCACCGGCGGGCTCGAGATACCCAGTTGTTGTTCATCGGATGAGGTACATGCCGACACGAACAGAGCCAAGCAGCCCCCAATTGCAGTCAATGATTTCATAACACTGCCTGGCCCCCTTGAAGCACAGCGTCGGGTCTGCTCCTAAGCTGGCAACTGATAGCCAAATCCAGCCGACAATATGGCTGGGAGATCACCTTCGCGGGGTGACCTTGTATTACGCCAAACTGCGCGGCGTGGTGAGGTCGCAAAGCCTCGCATGGACAGGGCAGCAGCAAGTCCGACAGCAATCAACATTTGAGGTGGCCAAGAAGATCAGACGCGGCTAACATATTGCCACTTTGGAGAGTGTCGTGCGTACGAGACGTTTCAGAAAGCCGATTGTTGTTCAACCTGGCCGGATCGATCGCGACAGGGTTGTTTTGTCGGTCTCCGACGCGGCTGAAGTGCTGCTGAGGGACTGGCCGGCGCCGGCCTCCAAGACGCGACTCGCTGCAATCGAAGCCTGCCTTGCCGTTATTCGCGGCGAAAAGCCGCCGAGGGTCGCGCGCCAGGCGTTCATCGTCGCGGCCAAGGATGCGAGAATCCTGCTCGGCGAACAAATCTAGATCGGCGCCGTCAGGCAGAGCCTCGTTGAGGCAGCTCGATCTCTTCCTCGACCTGCTGCTGCAGATCGTCACGCGCGCGCTTCACCTCGCCGCGAGGTGCCTCCGATTGTTTCTGTCTGTCCAGTTCGTGCTCCACCGTGTCGCGCGAACCTTCTGCCGGATCCTCTTGCGGACGGTTGTTGTCCCGCTCGGCGGCTTGATCTTGTCGCTTGTCCTTTCTGCCCTGATGACCATCGGGACTGCGCTCATCGGCGTGCTCGGTATTGTCTGTGCTTGAGCCTATCCGATCTCCGCCAATTGTTTCGTCTGGCATGTTGGTCATACTCCGGCTCCCCGATTTTGGTTGCGCGAAACCTTGCGTAGTGCGTCTCGCCTTCTGCACGTGTTTCGTTGATGAGGCCAACGGCAGATTTGCAGCTTGGTTCCATCCAACCTGCTGCGGACTAACAGCCACCAGATATCGGCTGAACCAAGCGCTTCCAAGCCTGCGATTAATGTAGCGCCCGGCCGCGACAAAACCGTCCCTGAGGGAACTTTCAATTTCCGCGTGGGTTAAGGCCAAACAGCCAATTTCGAGGGAGAAATGATCATGGCTAACGCCCAGCAGGAACTGGCCGAATTCGTCATCAGCAAGGCCTTCAATCCGGTCATGCGAGCGAAACCGGGTGGAAAATCCGATGCCGATCGCAAAACCTTGGAGCACGTGCAGCAGGCGACCAAGGCCGAGATCGAGCGCTATCGCAATTACGACTCCGCTCAGCAGGTCGTCGTCAATTTCAAACGCGACCTGAGCTCCGACGCCGCCAAGAAGGTGCACTCTCAGCTGCGGCGCCTGCATCTGCCGACAATCGAGGACATCAAAGATGACTTCGAAGATAAGGCCCGCAAGCTCGGGGTCAAAGCCTCGTCGTGACGGACCTGGTCACTGCACCCGTGACGATATCGGCTCAGATCGCCAGGTGCTGAAGTC
>NZ_RZTI01000039.1:18572-44082 GCF_003997275.1 Mesorhizobium sp. M6A.T.Ce.TU.002.03.1.1 | reverse complement strand
GGCCAGGAACGGTTGCTTGCCCTCGAAGATGTGATAGTCGGTGCCGCAGATGCCGACATGACTGACCGCGACCAGCGCCCAGCCCGGCGGTGGCGTGCTCGGCGCCGGACGGTCTTCCAGAACAAGCTCGCCGGGCGACCGGCAGACGACGGCTTTCATGCTTCAATCCAGTCTGTTCATGGAACCGCCGTCCCCGCTAGAGCCGGGCCGGCGGTTGTTAATATGGTCTACTTGCCGCGGCGGCGCAGGCCGTCGAAATAGACGATGACGATGATCAGCACCCCGGTGATGATGCGTTGCCAGAAGGCGTTGACGTTGAGCAGATTGGCGCCGTTGTTGATGGTGGCTAGGATGAAGGCGCCGAGCAGCGGTCCATGCACCGATCCGACGGCGCCGAACAGCGAAGTGCCGCCGATCACCGACGAGGCGATCGCCTGCAATTCCCAGCCCTCGGCCTGCGTCGGATTGCCGATGCCGATGCGCGACGCGAGCAGCACGCCGACGAAAGCCGCGCAGAGGCCTGAGAGCGTATAGGCCATGTAGATGGTGCGCTGGACATTGACGCCGGACAGACGCGAGGCCTCGGCGTTGGAGCCGACCGAGAACAGATACCGGCCCCAGCGGCTGTGATGCAGGAAGATATAGGCCGGGATGCCGACCAGGATCACCATCCAGAACAGATTGGGGACGCCGAGAAACGAGCTGCGCGAAAACAACTGGAAGGCGTCGTTGTTGATCGAGATCGAGTTGCCGTTGGTCATCAAGAGGCCGATGCCGCGCAAGGATGTCAGCGTCGCCAGCGTGATGATGAAGGGCGGCAGGCCCATCCTGACGATGCCGAAGCCGTGGAACATGCC
The DNA here is from genome assembly GCF_003997275.1 of Mesorhizobium sp. M6A.T.Ce.TU.002.03.1.1. Classification (NCBI taxonomy): domain Bacteria; kingdom Pseudomonadati; phylum Pseudomonadota; class Alphaproteobacteria; order Hyphomicrobiales; family Phyllobacteriaceae; genus Mesorhizobium; species Mesorhizobium sp. M6A.T.Ce.TU.002.03.1.1. The sequence goes on along the minus strand of NZ_RZTI01000039.1, from coordinate 43,225 downwards.
GATGGCGACACCGACCAGCAAGGTGACCAGGATGGCGAGGAAGACCGGCACCCCGGCGTTGATCAGCATCGCTACGATGACGGTGGCGAAGCCGACCACGGCGCCGACGGAAAGGTCGATGCCTCCGGTGATGATGACGAAGGTCTGGCCGACCGCCAGGATGGCTATCATCGAGCCCTGCCGCAGCAGGTTCGAGATATTGTTGGCGGAGGCGAAGCTCGGCGTCGCCACCGATAGGATGATCCACAAAAGAACCAGCAGCGCCAGCAGCGTCAGCCCGAACAGCGCGTTGTAGTTGCGTTTCGGCCTTTCGGCCGGGATCGCCTCGGTGCTCATATCTGTCCTCCCGGTTTTTCTTGTTTCTCGGCGAGCGCCTGATTGAGAATGTCCTCATGATTGGCGGTGCGGAAACCATGCGTGGCCACCAGCTTGCCGCGCCGGAATACATGCAGCGTGTCGGCCAGTTCATAGACCTCGGGCAGATAGGACGAGATCAGGATGATGCCGGCGCCCTTGGACAACAGTTCGCCGAACAGACGGTAGATCTCCGCCTTGGTGCCGACATCGACGCCAACTGTCGGCTCGTCGAAGATGAACAGCTTGGCGCCGTGCGCCAGCCATCTGCCGATGACGATCTTCTGCTGGTTGCCGCCGGACAGGCTGGAGGCGAGCGCGTTGCGCGTCGGCGTCTTGATCCTGAGATTGGCGATCTGGCGATCCGCCTCGGTCTTCTCCTGTGCGCTGGAGATCAGCAGATTGCTGGAGATGCGCTTGTAGATCGGCAGATTGAGATTGAGGCCGACCGGCAGGTTGAGGCAGAGGCCCTGGTCACGGCGGCTTTCCGGCGCCAGCGCCATGCCAAGCCTGATAGCGTCATGCTCGGAGTTGACCTGAACCTCCTTGCCCTCCCAGAGGATCTGGCCGGCCGACTTGCGATGACGGCCGTAGAGCGTGGTGACGAACTCGCTGCGCCCGGCACCGATCAGGCCGTAGAGCCCGACGATTTCGCCGGCCCGGACCGTCATCGAGACATTTTCGAAGCCCTTGCCGGAGAGATTCCTGGCTTCGAGGAGCGTCGCGCCCGGGGTAAAATGCTCCTTGTGATAGACTTGCTCGATCGAGCGGTTGATCATCATCTTGACCAGCTCGGCGTCGTTGGTCTCGGCGATGTTCCTGGTGCCGACAAGCGTGCCGTCGCGCAGCACCGAGACGCGGTCGGCGAGCTCGAACACCTCTTCCATGCGGTGGCTGATGTAGATGATGGTGACGCCTTCGCCCTTTAGCCGGCGGATCAGCGTGAACAGCTGATCGGCTTCCTTCCGGGTGAGATAGGCAGTCGGTTCGTCGAAGATCAGGAACTTGGTGCCGCGCACGGTGGCGCGGGCGGCGGCGATCAGCTGCTGCTGGCCTATGGTCAGGTCACCCAGCACGACATGCGCCGGCAGATCGAAGCCGAGATCGTCGATGATCTTCTGCGCTTCCCTGACCATGGCCCGCTGCTGCAGGATGCCGAAGCGGGAATCCTCCTCGCCAAGGAACATGTTGGCCGCGACAGTGAGATGGCGGCACAGAACGACCTCCTGATGCACGGCATTGATGCCGAGCGCCATCGCCTCATGCGGCGTCGCCAGCGCTGCCGGCTTGCCCTCCCAGATGACGTCGCCGGAGGTGCGCGGCATGACACCGGTCAGCAGCTTGATCAGGGTGGATTTGCCGGCACCGTTCTCGCCGACAATGGCGTGGATTTCGCTGGCCTTGAAGGCGAGGTTAACCGGCTTCAGCGCGTGCGTGCCAGGATATCGCTTTTCCAGTCCCTTGAGTTCGAGGATCGTCCTGCCCGGCTCCAGCGTTAGGGCCGGATGCAGTTCCTGCGCCGTCGACGTCATGACAATCCTCCCAGATTGGCCTCACGATTGGCACTTGGTTGGAGTGTTTCCGGGGCAGAAAGGCCCCGGAAACAATGCACCTACGCCGATGCTCAGTCGAGTTTCGGATTGAGCAGCGCGTCGATCTTCGGATCCTTCATATTGGCCTTGGTGACCAGGTTGGCGCCGGTGTCGACATTGGCCTCGACCTTCTCGCCCTTCGAGGCGGCGAGCGCCGTCTTGATGCCGTCATAGCCCATCCGGTACGGATCCTGGACGACGAGAGCCGAAATGACGCCGTCGTTGAGGAACTTGATCAGCTTCTCGTCGCTGTCGAAGCCGACGAGCCCGACCTTGCCGGCCAGGCTGTTCTCGGCGATCGCCTGACCGACGCCCTGCGCCATGATCAGGTTGGAGGCGAAGATGCCCTTGAGGTTCGGATTGGCGGTGATCAGGTCGGTCGCGATGTTGAGGCCGGTCGTGGCCTGGCCGTCGGCATATTTGTCGGCGACGAGCTTGAGGCCCGGATATTTGGCGGCAAGCTGCTCCTTGAAGCCCTGGGCGCGCTGTTCGAGCGACCCGGCACCCGGAAGCGCGGTGATCAGGGCGACGTCGCCCTCGACTTTGCCGCCATTGGCCTCGCCGATGGCTGCCGCCAGGCCGTCGGCGGCGACGCGGCCGCCCTGGATGTTGTCGGTGGTCAGGAACGAGGTGAAGGCCTTGGAATCGGCGCCGGAGTCGATGCCGATGATTTTGACCTTGCTGGCAGCCTCATCGATCGGCTTGCCGAGCGCCTTGGCTTCGGTCGGTGCGATGACGACGGCGGCCGGGTTGCCGGCGACGGCGTTTTCAAGGATCGAGATCTGGCCGTTGACATCGGTCTCCGCCTGGGCACCGAGTTCCGGCACGTTGACGCCGAGGTCCTTGCCGGCCTTGCGGGCGCCGGCCAGAACGATCTGCCAGTAGAAAGAGGTGGTGTCCTTGACGATGATCGGAATGGTCACGTCCGCCGCCGAAGCCGGCGCCGAATGCATCACGCCGGCAAGCATCGAGGCGGCAGCGAGCGCCACGAATGCGCGGCGGTTGAGAATGCTGGTCACGAATTTCATTAGGTTTCCTCCCTAAGTCGCCCGGTGAACGTTGCGGAAGCTCGGTTTGGATAGGCGCTGCCCAAACGGAACTTTATCAATAAAAAACATTTACCGCATTTTGATAGTGCATAGGATGGGCCGGCGCAAGCGGTGTTTCGTATCGGTCTCCAGATGGCTAGACCGGAAGGGCCCTCCTTGCCGATCCTCATTTCCAACCCTACAGATCCTCTTCGAAAGGTATGGAATATTAATTCCACCAACCAGTCAATATGGAATATTCATTCTTTTTTGAGGCGTACGATTGTGACGCCTCCTGATCGCACCGTCCGCCGTTTAACCGGCGAATGGCGAAGGCCGCAGCGCATCAGCCAAGTTTCTGTACGACTGTGTAGGGATCATATTTGGCGAACTCTGTTTCGGGCACCGGGATGTCGAGCAGTTGGAGATTTCGCGCCAGATTGGCCGGTTTGGCGGTGCCCGTCAGCACAGAAGCTACCACAGGCTCATGCAGCGGAAACTGGAACGCCGCCGCGGCAAGCGGATAGCCGCCCTCGGCGGCGATTTTTTCCATGGCGCCGACGCGGTCGAGAATGGTCTGGGTGGCCGGCAGGTAGTCGAAATGCGCACCCGGCACCGGGCCGGTCGCCAAGATGCCGGAATTGAAGACGCCACCGATGATCAGCGAGGTTTGCCGTTGCCGGCAAAGCGGCAGCAATTCGGCTTCGGCGGTGCGGTCGAGCAGCGAATAGCGGCTGGCAAGCAGGATGCAGTCGAGCGGCGCCTGGCGCAGCACATCGAGACAGATCTGCACCTCGTTGACGCCAAGGCCGTAGGCGGAAATGACCTTGGACGACTTCAGCTCTTCCAGCGCCTTCAGCCCGCCATCCATCAACTGGCGGAAATGCAGCTTCGTTTTCTCGACGCCATGCGTGTAGACGCCGATGTCGTGGACGAACAGGATGTCGATTCGATTGAGGCCAAGCCGCGCATAGCTGAACTCGACCGAGCGCATGATGCCGTCGTAGGAATAGTCGTAGTCGAGCGCAAAGGGCAGCGGATCGACATAGGAATGGTCCGGAACCTGGTCTTCCGGCACCGGCCGGAACAGGCGCCCAACCTTGGTCGACAGCACGTAGGAGTCCCGCGGCTTGTCGCGCAGAAAATCGCCGAAGCGGCGTTCCGAGAGGCCGAAGCCATAGAAAGGCGCCGTATCGAAATAGCGCAAGCCGGTATCCCAGGCGACCTGCAGCGTCTGCATCGCCGCCTCGCGCGGGCAAGCTCGGTAGAGGCCGCCGACCGCCGCGCCGCCGAAGCTGACCTCGGTTATTTCCAGCGCGGTGCTGCCGACACGGCGTTTCTTCATGCAAAGCCTCCCACCGGCCATTTGCCTGGCCCGTCTATGTCGTAAGTCAGTTAGTGGCTGGTCTAGAGGGTCGCCCCGAGGTGCCAGGGCACGAACTCATTGTCGCCGTAGCCGAACTCCTCGCTCTTGGTCTTGCGGCCGGAAGCCGTCTCGACGATCAGTTCGAAGATCTCGCGGCCCATGCCGGCAATGGTCTTTTCGCCCGAGGCGATGACGCCGCAATTCACGTCCATGTCCTCTTCCATCTGATGATACATGGTCGAATTGGTGGCGACCTTGATCGATGGCGTCGGCCGGCAGCCGAAGCAGGAACCGCGGCCGGTGGTGAAGACGATGACGTTGGCGCCGCCCGCCACCTGGCCGGTGGCCGAAACCGGGTCGTAGCCGGGCGTGTCCATGAACACCAGCCCGTGCCCGGTGACCTTCTCGGCATAGCCGAAGACGCCGTTGAGCGGCGTCTGGCCGCCCTTGGCGACCGCGCCAAGCGACTTCTCCAAAATGGTGGTCAGGCCGCCGCGCTTGTTGCCGGGCGAGGGATTGTTGTCGATGGAGGCGCCATGCTTGGCGACATGGTCTTCCCACCACTTCACATAGCCGTCCAGCTTGGCTGCGATCTCCGGGGTCGCCGCGCGATAGGCGAGCAGATGCTCGGCGCCGTAGATTTCCGTGGTCTCGGAGAGGATGCCGATGCCGCCGACGCCCGCCAGGATGTCGACCGCGGCGCCCAGCGCCGGATTGGCGGTGATGCCGGACATGCCGTCCGAGCCGCCGCATTGCAGGCCGACGACGATCTCGCTGACCGGGATCGGCTCACGCTCAAGTTTGCCGACCTCCTCGGCGATCTCGGCCAGCACCAGCATCGCCTTCTCGACAGATTTGCGCGAGCCACCGGCTTCCTGGATGTTGAAATGGCGTTTTCCGGCGGCGACACCCTTCTGGCCATAGAGGGTGAGCTGATTGACCTCGCAGCCGAGCCCGACCATCAGCACGCCGCCGAAATTCGGATGGCGGGCATAGCCGGCAAGCGTGCGGTGCAGCACCATCATGCCGTCGCCGGTGGCGCTCATGCCGCAGCCCTGGCCGTGAACGATAGGAACAAAGCCGTCGATCCCCGGATATCTGGGCAGCAGTGTGCGGTTCGCCTCATCGGCGATGGCGTGGCAAACGGTGGCCGAGCAATTGACGCTGGCGAGAATGCCGATGAAGTTGCGCGTGCCGGCACGGCCGTCGGCGCGACGATAGCCCATGAAGGTGCGGGTGCGATCGGCCTCGGTCGCGTGCACGGCTTCGCTCGGCGGCACCACCGGCAAACGCCCGGACTCGAAGACCAGATTGTGCGAATGAACATGCTCGCCGGGCGCGATGGCTTCAGTGGCGCGGCCGATCGCCTGAGCGTATTTGACCACGGCCTCGCCAGCGGCGATCGGCTTGATCGCAACCTTGTGCCCGGGTTCGATCAACGCTGTGGCAACGGCGCCGCCCGGCAGCACCGCGCCGATCTCAATGCGGCCATTGGCGACCGCGACATTGTCAGCGGGAGACAGAAGAATGCTGTTTGCGGCGTTCACGGGCAGTTTCCTGGGTGTTCCTGGGATGTGCGAGCGGATTGACACGCGCCTGTTAAAAGATAATGTCTTTTATCGTGAAAAAACAGTTTTGCGTCAATTGTTTTTTCGCGAAAGCGTCGTGCGTTCTTAATGGATGTGCAGAAGGGCCGGACACTGGAACCTGGGCTGACGTCCGAAAAGCGATTCCGCTTCTTGGGGGCCTGCGCTAGCAACGTTGTCCATATTGCGCTTCAAGCCGGCCGCCGCAAGCGCTGGCGCAATGAGGCAGGGGATGTCAAAGAGCAACAACGTCTACAAGGACGCCTACAATCGCGGTCTGCGGCTGCTCGATGAAACGAAAAGTCTGCCGTCGGAGCCCGAACTGGGCACGCTGCTCGGCGTCAGCCGCACGACGATCCGCACCATCCTTGCGCGCATGGAAGAGACGGGGCTGATCGCCTGGAACAAGCGTAGCAAGACCGTTTTGCGCGTGCCGCGACCGGACGATTTTTTCCCCGAGGAAGAGACCGACACGCTGTCGCAGATCATCGAGCGCTCTTTCATGCGGCGGCTGCTTGCCGGCGGCGCCGAGCCCGGCATGCAGATCAACGAGCTCGAGCTGGCGCGCGAGATCGGCGTCGGCACCACCAGCGTGCGCGAGTTCCTGATCCGCTTTTCCCGCTTCGGGCTGATCGAGAAACGCCGCAACAGCCATTGGGTGCTGAAAGGTTTTACCCGCGCTTTCGCGCTGGAATTGACCGAAATCCGCGAGATGTTCGAACTGCGCTCGGCCGCCGCCTTTGCCGCCCTGCCCGAAGACAGTCCGGTCTGGGCCGACCTCGACCTCCTGGAAGACGAGCATCGCCTGCTGGCACGCGAGATCGCCACGCGTTTCAATGAATTCTCGGAGCTCGACGAGCGCTTTCACCGGCTGATCCACCGCGCATCGCACAACCGCTTCATCGTCGATTTCTACGACGTCATCGCCATGATTTTCCACTACCACTACCAATGGAACAAGGCGCAGGAGCGCGAGCGCAACGAGGTGGCCGTCACGGAGCATCTGGCCTATATCGCGGCGCTCAAATCGCGCGATCTCGGCAAGGTCGACGCCGCCTGCCGCAAGCATCTGAAGTCGGCGCGCAATACGCTGCTGAAATCGATACCGGAAGGCCAGCAGCCGCACCGGGCTTAAAGCGCCGCGTTGCCGCAGCAATGATTTGGCGATTTTCCACCTGCTGAGCCCGTGCTAGATATCTGGCCGTTGCTGCGTGGAGAGGCAGGTCTTTGAATATCCGGCGGAGACGATGGAGCATGCCGGCCGCGTTCGCCGCGGCCTATTTGCTCGTGCTCCAGTCGGTAGTCGGCGCATTCGCCTTCGGCACCGGACCGGATGCTTCGCAACTCGACGCTTTCGGCAATGTCATCTGCACTCAGGAGGGCGCCGCCCAGCTTCCGGGCGGCGATCCGCACCAGCAGCACATGCCGGCCTGCTGCATGCTTGGCTGCGGTGTGGCCTCGGCTACTTACGTGCCGCCGCCCGCTGCCGGGATGGTGCCCGGCAATTTTCCCGTCGAAACCGTCGCGTTTGTGCTGCCGGCGTTCCGGCACCTCGATTTCAGCCGCGACCGCTCGCCGTCGAATCCGCGCGCGCCGCCGGCGTCGGCCTGATCCGTTCCAGATCGCCTTGCGAAAGCCTTCGCAAGCGCATTCATTCAACATCGAAACTGTTCGCGACCGGCCGACGGCGCGATTTCTCAGTTCTTGGAGCTATCATGTCTCATTCTTTCCGCGCGCGGTTCGGCCGCAACAGCCTCTTCCTGCACAGCTTCGAGGAGCGGCTCGGCATCACCGTGTTCGTCCTCGCCCTCCTGTTCGTCAGCGCCCAGGCCGTTTTCGCGCATGAGTTCAGGGTTGGGGACCTCGAGATCGGGCATCCCTGGTCGCGCGCCACACCGCCCGGCGCCAAAGTGGCTGGCGGCTATTTCACCGTCACCAACACCGGCAGTTCGCCGGACCGGCTGCTGTCGATTTCCTCGGAAATTTCGGCCAAGGCCGAACTGCATGAAATGGGCGTGAGCGATGGCGTCATGACCATGCGGCCGGTCACCGGCGGCCTTGAAATTCCAGCCGGCGGTAAAGTCGCGCTGGCACCCGGCGGCTATCATCTGATGTTCGTCGGGCTGAAACGGCAACCAAAGCAAGGCGAGACTTTTCCAGCCACGCTGACCTTCGAGAAGGCCGGCGCCGTCACCGTCGACTTCGCTGTGGAAGGCATCGGTGAAACGGGCGGTATGGACAATCACGCCAACTGACCCGGCCAGATCCGGACAATTCGAAATTTGAGGGAACCATCATGAACAGGTATCTTTTGTCGGCCGGCGCGTTTCTCGTCTTGGGGACAAGCGCGGCCTTTGCCCACGTCACACTCGAAACGCAGGAAGCGGCGGTCGGTTCGACCTACAAGGCCGTCCTGCGCGTGCCACACGGCTGCGACGGCAAGGCGACGACCGCCGTGCGCGTGCAGATCCCGGAAGGGGTGATTTCGGTGAAGCCGATGCCGAAGCCGGGCTGGACGCTGCAGGTCAAGAAAGGCAGATACGAGAAATCCTATCAGCTCCATGGTCAAGAGGTGAGCAACGGCGTCAAGGAAGTCGACTGGAGCGGCGGCAGCCTGCCGGACGAATTCTACGACGAATTCGTCTTCCGCGGGACATTGGCGGCGGACCTGCCGGCCGGCCAAACGCTCTACTTCCCGGTGGTGCAGGAATGCGACGGCGTTGCCGAACGCTGGATCGAGATTCCGGCGGCCGGCCAGGATGAGGATGCGCTGGAATATCCGGCGCCCGGCCTCAAGCTTTCGCCGAAGAAATGATTTTTTGGCGGCGCGCTTTGTTCGAAAGAGCGCGCCGCCGCCTTTGTGACATTGACATGAGCCTGGCATCTTTTCGGTGGACGACCTGCAGGTTCGGCAAGCGCGCCGGTTGGCTTGCCATTGGCCTGCTGGCCGCGATCGTGCTGCTCGCCGTCATTATCGCGCCAAATCAGGCTTTTGCCCACGCAGCGCTGGTCACAGCCGACCCGGCCGACGGCACCGTGCTGGCACAGAGCCCAGCGCAGTTCTCGCTGACTTTCAGCGAGCCGGTCTCGCCGCTGGTGCTGACCCTGGTGCGGCCTGACGGGACGTCGGTTCCGCTGACATCCTTTCGGCTCAATGGCCAGACGGTCGAGATCGACAATCCGCAGACGCTTGGATCCGGCACGCATGTGCTGAGCTGGCGGGTGATTTCCGCCGATGGCCATCCGGTCGGCGGCTCGGTGCTGTTTTCCATTGGCGCGCCGAGTGCTGCGCCGGCCGTCTCCGAAGCTGTCGACCGGGGTCTGGGGTCGGCGATCTGGATCGGCAAGGTCTTTCTCTATGTCGGCCTCTTTCTCGGCGTCGGCGGCGCCTTTGCCATCGCCTGGCTGGCGAAGGGCGGGCGTTCCGGCCAGCGCTTCGTCATCGCCGCAATCCTGTGCGGCCTTGTCGCGGCACCCTTGTCGGTCGGCTTGCAGGGACTGGACGCGCTCGGCGCACCGCTCGCCCGGCTGGCGCAGCCGGGCGTCTGGCAGGCCGGGCTCGGCACCAGCTTCGGCTGGACGGTGCTGGTCGCGCTGGTGGCGCTCGGGCTTGGCCTGCTGTCGCTGGTCGGGCCGCGCGGCGGTGCAAAACTGTCTGCCCTTGCCGGCTTGGCCGGTGTCGGTGCCGCTCTCGCCGCCAGTGGGCACGCAAGTGCCGCCGAACCGCAATGGCTGACAAGGCCGATGGTGTTTCTGCACGGTGCCGGCATTGCCTTCTGGGCCGGGGCGCTGACGCCGCTCGGTCTCGCCATGAGGCGGAAGCCGGTCGAGGCCACGCCTTTCCTGCGCCGGTTTTCCCAAGCGATCCTGCCTGTCGTGGCCATGCTTGCTGCCACCGGCATCGTGCTGGCCATCATCCAGGTGCAGGCGCCCGCGGCTTTGCTTGAGACCGCCTATGGCCAGTTGCTGCTGGTCAAGCTGGCGCTGCTGTTCTTCCTGTTCACGCTCGCCGCGACCAACCGCTGGAAGCTGACCGCTCCGGCCGAAGCGGGGGAGACGGAAGTGCAGAGGAGGCTGGTCCGCTCCATCGGCGTTGAAATGCTGATCATTCTGGCGATCTTCGGCGTTGCCGCCGGCTGGCGCTTCACGCCGCCGCCACGCGCCCTGGCGATCGCAGCTGCGCAGCCGGCATCGATCCATATCCACACACCGAAGGCGATGGCCGACCTCAGCATCACGCCCGGCCAAGTTGGGCCGGTTGCGGCGTCTATCGTCATCATGACCGGCGATTTCGGTCCGCTCGATGCTGAGCAAGTGACGTTGGTGCTGTCAAAACCCGATGCCGGCATCGAGCCGATCAAACGCGCGGCGACAAAGCGCGGCGGTGGCACCTGGCGTGTCGACGATCTCGTCGTCCCGGTCCCCGGCCGATGGACGGCGCGGCTCGATATTCTCGTCTCGGATTTCGAGATCGTGAAGCTAGAGGCCTCGATCGATATCGGGCGATGAGGACCAGCCGGCAGTCTGCGCAACACATTTCGGCGAGGCGGTTGACGCAGGCTTGAAGGCCCGTCATTCATTTTCGACAAGAATGGCATCCCAAGAAGAACGGGCATCGCTACAAATCGCGGCCTCAACAAAGATCCGAAAGCAGGGAAGAAACGATGGAAAAAGCCGAAATCGGCCTGATCGGCCTTGGCACGATGGGCTCCAACCTGGCGCTCAACATCGCCGAGAAGGGGCACCGCATAGCCGTCTTCAACCGCACCGCCGCGCGCACCGACGCCTTTGTCGAGAATGCCGGCGCGCTGAAGAACATGGTCGTGCCCTGCTACAGCCTGGAGGAGCTCGCTGCCGCCATCCGGCCGCCGCGTCCGATCATCATCATGGTGCTGGCCGGCAAGCCGGTCGACGAGCAGATCGCGGCGCTGCGCGGCGTGCTGTCGGCCAACGACATCGTCATCGATGCCGGAAACGCCAATTTCCGTGACACGATGCGACGCTTCTCCGAGCTTTCCGATTCGGGTCTCACCTTCATCGGCATGGGCGTGTCCGGCGGCGAAGAGGGCGCGCGCCATGGACCGTCGATCATGGTCGGCGGCACGGAAGAGTCCTGGAAGCGCGTCGAAAAGGTGCTGACCGCCATTTCGGCCAAGTTCAGGGACGAGCCCTGCGCTGCATGGCTTGGCACCGATGGCGCCGGGCATTTCGTCAAGACCATCCACAACGGCATCGAATATGCCGACATGCAAATGATCGCCGAGATCTACGGCATTTTGCGCGACGGCTTGGGCATGGGGCCGAAGGAGATCGCACAGGTGTTTGCCGGCTGGAACAAGGGCCGGCTCAACTCCTATCTGATCGAGATCACCGCCAAGGTGCTGGCCGCCGACGATCCGAAGACCGGCAAGCCGATGGTCGACATCATCCTCGACCGCGCCGGCCAGAAGGGCACCGGAAAATGGTCGGTCATCGAGGCGCAACAGCTCGGCATTCCGGCCACGGCGATCGAGGCGGCGGTGGCGGCGCGCGTCTTGTCGTCGATCAAGGACGAGCGCCTGGCCGCCGAAAAGGCCTATGGCAATGGCGGCGTGACCAAGATTGCCGGCGACAAGGCTGCTCTTCTCGGGGATCTCGAACTGGCGCTGTTCGCCGGCAAGATCGCGGCCTACGCGCAGGGCTTCGCGGTGATGAGCGGCGCCTCGAAGGAGTTCAACTGGAACCTGCCAATGCCGACCATCGCCAAGATCTGGCGGGCCGGCTGCATCATCCGTTCGCAAATGCTGGACACGATGGCAGAAGCCCTTGGCGCCGGTGGCGCTTCGACCAATCTGTTGATGGCGCCGGCCTTCATTGCGATGATGCAGGAGGCGCATCCGTCGCTGCGGCGCATCGTGGCAAGAGCGTCGGAGGCTGGCTCGCCGGTGCCGGCGCTGTCGTCGGCGCTGGCCTATTTCGACAGCTACCGCCAGGGCCGCGGCACCTCGAACCTGATCCAGGCGCAACGCGATTTCTTCGGCGCGCATGGCTTCGAGCGCATCGACGGGCCGGGCGCGTTCCATGGCCCGTGGGGCAGCGGAGCAGCGGGTTAGCGCCGCGACTTGGACCTAGAGTCCAATTTTGCGGTTGCCAGAAAGCAGACATCTCCAGCGACCAACTGGGTGTCGGGTCGCGCCAGGAACCTGCTATGCCGGTAGAGACGATTGACCGTCTCATCGGTATCGGCGGAGCCGCGAATCTGTGGTAAGCCGCCGCTCAACCAACCAAAGGACGACACCTGTGAGCGAACCGACCGTGGCCCAGGCGACCGAAAGTATCTATGCCTCCCTCCGGGCGGACAATGCCGACATCGACGCACATATCGCGACGCTTAAAGCGGCGCTGACACGAGAAGGGATAAAACAGGCGGTGTTCGATCCGACCAAGTTGGCGCAGAACAACCGCTCGGGGCGCAAGTTGATGCAGGCCTATTTTCGGCAGCGCGGCGTGAGCGTGAGGTTTTCGGACTAGTAGAGCCGCGCGCGGGTGATCTCAAGCGCGCCGTTGGGAGTTCTCGGGCCGGTCCGGCGGTTCGCCATCTGGACGTCGGGACTGCGCTACATTTCGGCCGGTTGGGTCGCCTTGAGGCTGCCGTGAAAGCTGCCGGTGACCTGCCGACATGCGGCGTGGTGCAGGCATGGCCGGCCTTGGGCGCGGTCATCGGAGTTCCGTTCAGCCGCTGTTGAGTGCTTCGTCCAGTGCCGTCGTCTGGGCCTTGACGAAGGCCTGGGAGATGGCGGCTTTCGCTTCGATGGCGTCGAAGTTGTGGTAGGCGCCGGGCACTACGTGCAGGGTGCTGGCGACGCCGGCCTGCTGCAGTCGCCGGGCGTAGGTGACGTCCTCGTCGTGGAACAGGTCGTTGGTGCCGACGCCGATCCATGCGGGCGGCAGGCCGGAGAGGTCGTCATAGCGGGCCGGCGCGGCTAGCGGGGGCACGTTGCCGTCCGCGGTGGCTGGGCCGAGGTAGGAGCGCCAGCCGAACCGGTTGCTGGCCGGGCTCCAGAGGCGGAGCCGCCGCGGGTCGATGTCGATGCGGGTGGTGGTCCGGTCATCCAGCATTGGGTAGGACAGCAGTTGCAGGACCGGACGGATCTCGCCGCGTTCCTTCGCCAGCAGCGCCAACGCGGCGGCCAGACCGCCGCCGGCGCTGGCGCCGCCGATGGCGATGCGTGCGGGGTCGATGTCGGGTTGGCCGGCGAGCCATTGCAGCGCGGTGTAGCAGTCTTCCAGCGGCGCCGGGAACGGGTGCTCGGGCGCGAGCCGGTACTCCACCGAGACGACGACGATGTTGAGCTGATCGGCGATCAGGCGGCAGAAGGCGCTGTCCTGCGCCGCGTCGCCGAGCACCATTCCGCCGCCGTGGATCCACAACAGTGCAGGAGTCCGAGGCCGGGCCGAAGCCGGGCGAAAGACGTGTACCGACACGTTGGCGTCCACGGATACGACCTGCGCGTCCGGCCGCCGGGTGATCCCGGTGAGCTTGGTGAGGACACGGAGCGCGGGAAGCGTTCCGGCGGTGATGATGGTGCGGGGAAGGAACCGCGCGGCTCGCAGTTGTGGGTTGAAGGGTTGCTCGGTCATCGTGGTTCCTGTCTGATGGAGGGCGACGTCGCCGGGTGTGCCGGGGCTTGTCACAGAAATGAGGGTCATGGTCGGAGCTCGGCGTCCACCAGGGCCAGGGCGTTGCGGAGGCCCTGCTCGAGGAGGTCGTCGGAGAGTTGTCGGTCGGTCAGGGCGCGGCAGAGTTGTAGCGTCCCGGCCATCAGGCCGAGGAGGCTGAGCGCCTTCACGCGGGCCGAGGGCGGATCTTCGGGTGCCATGCGGGCAGCGAGGCCGTCGATGACGACCAGCACGCCGTCGGTGTACGCCTGCCTGATTGCGTCCGCGCTGCGCCCGATCTCGTCGAGCAGGGCGGCGTTGGGGCAGCCGTCGCCGGGGTTGTCCCGGTGGTGGGCCGACAGGTACCAGCGCACGATCTGTTCGAGGCCGGCCAGGCCGGGCTCCGCCAGCTCGACGATGTTCGCGTGCAGTGTGTGCAGTTGGTCGGTGACCGCCTCCGCGACGAGGCTGTCCTTGGATTCGAAGTGGGCGTAGAAGGCGCCGTTGGTCAGGTCCGCGTCCTTCATCAGCGTCGCGACTCCGGAGCCGTCGATACCGTCCCGCTTGAGCCGTCGACCGGCCGTCGCAATGATCCGCTGCCTTGTCTCCTGCTTGTGTTCTTTCGTGTAACGCACCATGCGTTCCTCCATCTCAACCGGGTTTCGCGCTCCGGATACCGCTATGTCCTGGTCAGTTGTCAGTGGATCTAAGCAGCGATCAGCTCGGCATCCGGTTGAATCTGCGGATGACGCGGTCGAAGATCCGGGCCGGGGCGACGCGGTGCACCGCGTTGATGATCCGGGCGGTCGTACCGGCCGTGCGCCGTAGTTTTGGGTTCCGGTCGGTGGCCGCCGCGACGATCACCTTGGCGACGACGGCGGGGTCGTCGCCGCTGCTGAGGTTCTTCTCCAGCAGCTCGTCGTAGTTGCGCCGTCCCGCCGCGTAGAGCGGCATGGGGGTGTCGGCCTCCACGCTGTGGCCTGCGAACGGAGTGTTGATCGGGCCGGGCTCGACGAGCAGGACCCGGACGCCGTAATCGCGAACCTCGTGGTCCAGCGATTGGGAGTAGCCTTCGACCGCGTGCTTGGTCGAGACGTAGAGGGCCATGAACGGGCTGGGGACGAATCCGCTGAGGGAGGAGACATTGATGATGCGTCCGCGGCCTTGGACGCGCATGTGCGGCAGGACCGCCTTGGTCGTCCGCATGATGCCGTAGACGTTAATGTCGAAGATGTCCTGCGTCTGGGTAATCGAGAACTCCTCGGCTGCGCCGGTTGTGCCAACGCCGGCGTTGTTGACCAGGACGTCGATGTGGCCGAGCCGATCGATCACCTGCTTGACCGCTGAGGCGACCGATTCGTCGCTGGTCACGTCGAGGTCGAGGTAGGTCACCCCGGCGGGCGCGGTGAGTTGCGCGGTGTTGCGGCCGGTTCCGATCACCTGGAAACCTGCGGCGGCCAAGGCGATCGCTGTGGCCTTGCCGATGCCTGAGGTGGCGCCTGTTACGAGCGCAACCTGCGGAGTTGTTGTCATCATGAGCTCCTGAAGTTTTGAATTACGTTCGTACGACAATAGCCGTTTGGTAGTCGCAAAGCAAGGATTAAATTATGTTCGTACTTTCATGGAGGGCGAGACGAGGACCACAGCGGGCCGGACGGGCGAAGGTATGCCGGTCTCGCATGAGCCGGCCTTCGTGGCCGACGTGGATTGCATCTGCGATCCAGCGACCGTGGTCGAGATCCTGGAGGGCTATCTGGCGAGGCTGATCGTCGATGGCCGCAGCCTCTGTTGAAATCATTGATGTTGCAGCTGATTTGCAATCCGGTGCGTGTGCCATCCGAACGGTGGTCCCGTCGGAGTGACCGCTATCCGCGTTTCGACGCCAAAAAGCAGACAGGCGCTTTCGGCCCCAAGGCTGCCAGTCAGCAGCGTGTTTTTTGCAGGCAAGTGGAATCACTGGCGTCGCAGAAATGCGGCTAAGGCAAATAGATGGAGCCGGATGCCCAGTTCAATTTGAACGTATCCCGCTCTAGTCGGGACGGCGATAGGCCAGGACTTCGGTCGGCACGCTCAGGCTCTGCAGTGAGCCAGGTGCGGCGCCGCCGATCCAGCCCAGCACGGAACGGGCCAGCTCGGCGCCGGCCAGCCGGAAGTCCTCGTTGACGACCAGCAATTCCCTGCGGAACAGATGCAGCAGGTCCGACGACTGCTTGGACACCACGTCGACGTCCCGGCCGAGCTTGAGGCCGGCGTCCTCGATGCCGGCGACGATGGCGAGTGTCGCGGCGGCGGCGCTGCTGACGAAGCCATCCGGCCTGACGTCGCGACGCATTAGCTGCGCGGTCCTCATCCTGATCTGCTCGATCGAGTGGTCGATCGAAACGGTGTTGAACGGGATCTCGCTGGCGCCGACCTCGCTCAGCGCATCGGTAAAGCCGTTCAGCGCATGGCGGTGATAGGTCAGCTCGACTGGTGGTGCCAGCAGAGCCAGCCTGCGGCGGCCGATGCCGGCCAGGTGGCGCACAGCCTCGGTCGCGAACGCGTAGTTGTCGAAATCATGATAGGGGTGGATCAACCCCATATCGGTGCGGCCGTGCGTGGCAAAGGGGATGCCACGCTCCAGCAGGTAACGGGCCCTGGGGTCATTCGGCTGGGTTCGCGAAATGATGACGCCGTCGGCAGAGCCGGTTTCCACCAGATAGCGTATCGGGTCCAGGGGATCCTGCGAGCGTGAATACGGCGTGACGATCAGGTGATAGGGCGTGTCGGCGATGACTTCCGAGACGCCGTAGATGATGTCCGAGACAAAGCTCATGATCTCGTGCTCGGTGTTGAGCACCAGACTGATGACGTTGGTCTTGCCGGTCCGCAGGCGCACGCCTGCACGGTTGGGGCGGTAGCCGATCTGCTTGGCGACGAGCTGGACGCGCCGCCTGGTCTCGGCGCCGATTTCGGGCGCGTCCTTCAGCGCCCGCGACACGGTGGTGACGCCCAGCCCGGTCATGAAGGCAAGCGTCTTCAGCGTCGGCCGGCCCTGTCCCGACGCCTCGTCGTCCTTTTCCGTTCGATGTCTGTCCATTCACCCCGCCCGTCAGGCGCATAGCAGTTGCCGTGCAGGCCGGCAATCGGCGGATTGCGGCTCGCCAGCGACTCTCCGCCTGGTGAACATCCTATACACTGAAACGTTACAGATTGTCACTTGCCATCGCGCAGCGGTTCGGGGCAGGTTCTCTGCACGCGCGACGTTTCATTCGAGGCAAAGTCGTTGGACGTTGGCAAGGGCTTGCCAGCGGGAACAGAATTTGGCCGAATTTCATGCGTGCAGCATCATTTTTTGCAGTGCAACCTGTCTTGCTGCGACGCAACGGCCGGCAATTGGCATGCGGATTTGTTCGCGGCTCGAAAAAATGTCGGGCCGCTCCTATTTCGGGGGTTGCACGCCCAACGCAATTGCCGTATCGAAAATCTGTAACGTTTCAGATTCTGGGAGGAGCCGAAATGCGATACCAAGTCATGACCGCTGCGTTGGCGGTGACAACCGCGCTGCAATTCGCCGGCCCGGCGGCAGCGACGGATCTGGAAGTCACCCATTGGTGGACTTCGGGCGGCGAAGCGGCGGCGGTCGCCGAATTCGCCAAGGCGTTCGACGCGACAGGTAATCATTGGGTCGACGGCGCTATCGCCGGTTCCGGCGGCACGGCACGGCCGATCATGATCAGCCGTATCACTGGCGGCGATCCGATGGGCGCCACCCAGTTCAACCACGGCCGGCAAGCGGAAGAATTGGTGCAGGCCGGTCTGATGCGCGACTTGACCGATCTCGCCACCAGGGACAAGTGGAGGGAAATCGTGCAGCCCAAGAGCCTGCTCGACGGCTGTACCCTCGACGGCAAGATCTATTGCGTGCCGGTCAATATTCACTCCTGGCAGTGGCTGTGGCTGTCGAACGCTGCCTTCGAAAAGGCCGGTGTGCCGGTGCCGAAGAATTGGAACGAGTATGTCGCAGCCGCCCCTGCACTGGAAAAAGCAGGCATCATACCGCTCGCAGTCGGCGGGCAGCCCTGGCAATCCTCCGGGACCTTCGACGTGCTGCTTACGGCGGTCGGCGGCACGGATACTTTCTTGAAGGTCTATCGCGACAAGGACGCGGAATTCGCTGCCGGGCCCGGGGTCGCCAAGGTGTTCAAGGCCGCCGACGATGCCCGCAAGATGGCGAAGAACACCAATGTGCAGGACTGGAACCAGGCCACAAATCTCGTCATTGCCGGCAAGGCCGGCGGCCAGATCATGGGCGACTGGGCGCAGGGCGAATTCCAGGTAGCCGGCCAGACCGCCGGCAAGGACTATACGTGTCTTCCCGGCCTTGGCCTGAACGAGGTCATCGCCACCGGCGGTGACGCCTTCTACTTCCCGCTGCTGCAAGACGCTGAAAAGTCCAAGGCGCAGGAAGCGCTGGCCGAAACGCTGCTCGACCCCAAGACGCAGGTCGCCTTCAACCTCAAGAAGGGTTCGCTGCCGGTGCGCGGCGATATCGACCTCCAGGCGGCGAACGACTGCATGAAGAAAGGGCTCGACATCCTGGCCAAGGGCAGCGTCATGCCCTGGACCGACCAGCTGCTGACGCAGGACACCCAAAAGCAGAAGGAGGACCTTTTCTCGGAGTTCTTCGCCAAGCCGGACATGACCGTGGAAGAGGCGCAAAAGCGCTTCGCCGACATCGTCGCCTCAGCGGACTGACGATCGACGAACCGCTCGCTCCCGGCCCGCCGCGGGGCCGGGAGCTCAGGGTCAAGGCCCTAACCTTCGGCCTTGACCCTCCCGCCTTTACCCGATCCAGCCCGGCTGTGCAGATGAGCAAGAGCGAACGCCCCAATCAACTCTTCCGCAACCTTAACGCCAAGGTTGCCTCTATTCCGATGGTCCTCACCGCACTGGTGATCTTCGTCGGCGGCAGCGCGTGGACGGTGCTCTATTCCTTCACTAATTCGAAGCTGCTGCCGCGGCTGAACTTCGTCGGGCTCGACCAGTATTATCGGCTGTGGTCGACGCCGCGTTGGCTGGTCTCCATTGAGAACCTCCTGGTCTACGGCGTGCTGTCGCTGGTGTTCTCTCTCGTAATCGGCTTCCTGCTGGCGGCGCTGCTCGACCAGAAGATCCGTTTCGAGGACACGTTCCGCACCATCTTCCTCTATCCCTTCGCGCTCTCGTTCATCGTCACCGGTCTTGTCTGGCAATGGCTGCTCAATCCGGAGTTCGGAATCCAGGGGGTGGTGCGCGGCCTCGGCTGGGAGAGCTTCAACTTCGATCCGCTCTACAATTCCGACATCGTCATCTACGGCATATTGATCGCCGCGCTCTGGCAAGGCACCGGGCTCATCATGTGCCTGATGCTGGCAGGCCTGCGCGGCATCGACGAGGATATCTGGAAGGCCGCGCGGGTGGATGGGATACCCACCTTGAAGACGTATCTCTTCATCATCATCCCGATGATGCGCCCGGTCTTCATCACCGCGCTGGTCATCATCGCTGCCGGTATTGTCAAGGTCTATGACCTGGTTGTCGCCCAGACCAGCGGCGGTCCCGGCATCGCCTCCGAAGTGCCGGCCAAATATGTCTATGACTACATGTTCTTCGCCCAGAACCTGGGCCAGGGCTTCGCCGCCTCGACCATGATGCTGCTGTCGGTGGTGGTCGTCATCGTGCCGTGGGCCTATCTCGAATTCGGAGGCAAGAAGCGTGTCTGACCATGCCGTTTCCCTGCCTGCCGGCACGGGCTCTATCGGGCTTGAGGCATCCGGGCCGCGAGGGCCGAAGCCGCGGCATGTGTTCTCGCGCCGCAACATCTTCCTCTATGGCACGCTCATCGTGGTGGCGCTGTACTATCTCCTGCCGCTCTATGTGATGGTGGTGACGTCGCTCAAGGGCATGCCGGAGATCCGCCTCGGCAACATCTTCTCACCGCCGCTCGAGATCACCTTTGAGCCTTGGGTGAAGGCCTGGTCCAGCGCCTGCACCGGCCTCAACTGCGACGGGCTCTCGCGCGGCTTCTGGAATTCGGTGCGCATCACCGTTCCGTCGGTCATCCTGTCGATCGCGATCGCTTCCGTGAACGGATACGCGCTTGCGAACTGGCGCTTCAAGGGGGCCGACACTTTCTTCGTGATCCTGATCGTCGGCGCCTTCATCCCCTATCAGGTGATGATCTATCCGATCGTCATCATCCTGCGCGAAGTCGGCCTCTACGGCAGCCTAAGCGGCCTGGTGATCGTCCATTCCATCTTCGGCATGCCGATCCTGACATTGTTGTTCCGCAACTATTTTTCTTCCATGCCGGAGGAACTGTTCCGGGCGGCGCGCGTCGACGGCGCCGGCTTCTGGGGCATCTATTTCCGTATCATGCTGCCGATGTCGCTGCCGATCTTCGTCGTCGCTATCATCCTGCAGGTGACCGGCATCTGGAACGACTTCCTGTTCGGTGTCGTCTACACCCGCCCCGACACCTATCCGATGACGGTGCAGCTCAACAACATCGTCAACTCGGTGCAAGGCGTGAAGGAATACAACGTCAACATGGCCGCCACCATCCTGACCGGCCTTGTACCGCTCGTCGTCTACTTCATTTCCGGCAAGCTCTTCGTGCGTGGCATCGCCGCCGGCGCGGTGAAAGGATGATGATGACAAGAATGGAAAATCCCATGGGTTCAATCCGGAATCCCAGTGTCTCGATCCAGGACCTGTCGCTGAATTTCGGCGCGGTGTCGGTGCTGGAGACGCTCAACATCGATGTCGCCGAAGGCGAGTTCATCGTGCTGCTCGGGCCGTCCGGCTGCGGCAAGTCGACCTTGCTCAACTGCATCGCCGGCCTGCTCGACGTTTCGGACGGCCGCATCTTCATCAAGGGCAAGAACGTCACCTGGGAGGAACCCAAGGACCGTGGCATCGGCATGGTGTTCCAGTCCTACGCGCTCTATCCGCAGATGACGGTTGAGAAGAACCTGTCCTTCGGGCTGCGCGTCGCCGGCATCGCCAAGGACGAGATCGCCAAGCGGATCGCGCGGGCCGCCGAAATCCTGCAGATCGAGCCACTACTGCAACGCAAGCCGTCGGCGCTTTCGGGGGGGCAGCGCCAGCGTGTCGCCATCGGGCGGGCGCTGGTGCGCGACGTCGACGTCTTCCTCTTCGATGAGCCGCTTTCCAATCTCGACGCCAAGCTGCGGGCGGAGCTGCGTGTCGAAATCAAACTGCTGCACAGCAAGCTGCAGAACACCATGATCTACGTCACCCACGACCAGATCGAGGCGATGACGCTGGCCGACCGCATCGCGGTGATGAAGGGCGGCGTTATCCAGCAGCTCGATGCACCGCAGACGATCTACAATCGCCCGGTCAACCGTTTCGTCGCCGGCTTCCTCGGCTCGCCGGCGATGAATTTCCTCGACGGCAGGCTGGAGAAGGACGAGGGCAACTGGTATTTCGCCGCCGAGGATGTGCGGATCCCGCTTGCCACCTACGCTTTCGAAAAGGAGCCCGTGCCGGGGGCGGCCGTGTTCGGTATCCGGCCCGAGCATGTCGCGTTCAACAGCGGCGCTGGATGGCCGTTCACAGCCATGTCAAATGTCGTGGTCGTCGAGCCCATGGGTTCCGACACGCTGGTCTGGCTGAAGCTCGGAAATCAGAATTTCACGGTGCGGGTGACATCTGAGCGCACGCCAAACAACGCCGACACCGTGAGCATCGGTTTTGATCCGACGCGCGCTTCGCTGTTCGACGCCGCAACCGGCACCCGCCTTTAACTCTCCAGAACCTCAATCCCAAGAATTTCACCTCAAACACATCCATCCCCAGAGAACGGACAGAGACGATGAATTGGTCATTCCAACTTTACAGCGCCCGCAATTTCCAACCTTGGGAAGGGGTGCTCCAGATGCTCGGCGAGCTCGGCTACGCGCAAGTCGAGGGGTTCGGCGGCGTCTATGACGACCCCAAGGCATTTCGTGCCGAACTCGACAAGAACGGCCTCACCATGCCGACCGGCCATTTCTCGATGGATGCGCTCGAGAAGGATTTCGACGGCGTGCGCAAAATCGCCGATGCGCTCGGCATCACACTGCTGATCTGCCCCTATTTGGTCGCCGAGAGCAGGCCGACCGACACGGAAGGCTGGCGCGGCTTCGGAGCACGCCTGGCCAAGGTCGGCGAGACGGCTGAGAAAGCCGGCTACGGCTTTGCCTGGCACAACCATGATTTCGAGTTCAAGAAGCTTGCCGACGGCTCGGTGCCGCAGGACCATATCCTGGCGGCAGCGCCCGACATCGGCTGGGAGATGGACGTGGCCTGGGTGGTGCGCGGCGGCGACGATCCGCTGCCCTGGATCGAGAAGTATGGCAAACGCATCGCCGCCGTCCATGTCAAGGACATTGCCAAGCCCGGCGAGGGACTCGATGAGGACGGCTGGTCGGATGTCGGCCACGGCACGATCGACTGGGCTGGTCTGATCAAGGCGCTACGCGCCAAGAGCGCCGCCAAATACTACGTCATGGAACAGGACAACCCCAACGACATCGCGCGCTTCGCCCGCCGCTCGATCGCAGCCGCCAAGACCTATTAGGAGCAAACCAGCATGGCAAAAAAACTTGGGATCGGCGTCATCGGCTGCGGCAACATTTCGAAGGCGTATTTCTCGTTTGCGCCGCTGTTTCGCGGCATCGAGATGCGCGCCTGCGCGGATATCAACATGGATGCGGCCAAGGCGCGGGCGAAGGAGTTTAAGCTGCGCGCCGACACAGTCGAAGGGCTGCTCAAGGCTGACGATATCGACATCATCGTCAACCTCACCGTTCCGGCGGTGCACTATGAGGTGTCGAAACAGATCCTCGATGCCGGCAAGCACGTCTATTCGGAAAAGCCGTTCGTGCTGTCGGTCAAGGAAGGGCTCGACCTGAAGAAGCTGGCGGAGAGAGATGGACTGCGCATCGGCTCTGCGCCCGACACTTTCCTCGGCGGCGCGCATCAGCTTGTCCGCAACCTGATCGACACTGGCAAGCTCGGCAAGATCACCAGCGGCACATGCCATGTGATGAGCCATGGGATGGAGCATTGGCACCCCAATCCGGACTTCTTCTTCCAGCCTGGCGCTGGTCCGGTGCTCGATATCGGACCCTATTACATCACCAATTTGATCCAGCTGATCGGGCCGGTGAAGCAGGTGGCAGCCTTCGCTTCGATCCCGAAGACAGAGCGCACGATCTCGTCCAAGCCTCGCGCCGGCGAAAAAATCCTGGTCGCAACGCCGACGACGATCCACGGCGTGATGGAGTTCGAGAATGGCGCCGTGGTGACGCTCAACACCAGCTGGGACGTGTGGAGCCATGGCCATGCGCCGATGGAGCTCTACGGCGAGTTGGGCACGGTGTTCTTGCCGGATCCGAATTTCTTCGGCGGCGACGTTCGCGTCACCGACGCCGCCAAGCCGGTCAAGAAGCTGCCGAAATGGAAGCATCCGTTCGGCGTGCCCAACCAGATGCATTCGCATGGCATGATGGCCAACTACCGCACCGCCGGTCTCGCCGACATGGCACTGGCGATTGCGGAAGGCCGGCCGCATCGATGCTCGATGGAACTGGCGCTGCATGCCGTCGATGTGATGACCGGCATGTTGCGGTCGGGCGCGAGCGGAAAGTTCGTTGCCATGCAGACCACCTGCGAACGGCCTGCGGCACTGGGCGTCAAGGATGCGGAAGGGCTCTTGGCAAAGAAGAAAGGGCTCTTGGCGAAGAAGAAATAGGGTAAGCGCTTCAGTGATTGCGACACGTGCTGTTTACCGTCGACCCCTCTCCCCATAGAAACGGGGAGAGGCTAAGGGTGAGGGGCAGAGCCGACTCACCCTTTTTCGCGGTGGCAACTGCCGGGCTCGCTTTTGATTTGAGGATCTCCCATGCCCTATGTGCCCGCCGAAAACCGCTACGAGAAAATGATCTACAATCGCTGCGGGCGATCCGGCCTGAAATTGCCGGCGATCTCGCTCGGGCTCTGGCACAATTTCGGAAACGACACGCCGCATCGGACCAAGCAGGCGATCGCGCGCAAAGCCTTCGATCTCGGCATCACGCATTTTGACCTCGCCAATAATTACGGCCCGCCGCCCGGTTCGGCGGAGACGGCTTTTGGCGAAATCCTGCGGACGGATTTCTCCTCCTATCGCGACGAGCTGATCATCTCGACCAAGGCCGGCTATGAGATGTGGGCCGGACCCTACGGCGAATGGGGCGGGCGCAAATATGTGCTGGCCAGCCTCGACCAGAGCCTGAAGCGGATGGGGCTCGACTATGTCGACATCTTCTATTCGCACCGCTTCGACCCCGATACTCCGCTGGAAGAAACGATGGGTGCGCTCGATCACGCGGTGCGCTCGGGCAAGGCGCTTTATGCCGGCATCTCCTCCTACAATTCGCAGCGCACGCGCGAGGCCGCCGACATATTGAAGCAGCTCGGCACGCCTTGCGTCATCCATCAGCCGAGCTATTCGATGCTCAATCGCTGGGTCGAGGACGACGGTCTGCTCGATACGCTGGAGGGGCTCGGCGTCGGCTCGATCGTGTTCACGCCGCTGGCGCAAGGCATGCTGACCGACAAATATCTCGGCGGTATCCCGCAGGGCAGCCGCGCCAGCCAGGGCAAGTCGCTGAAGGCGGCCTTCATCAACGACAAGACCATCGCCAACATCAAGGCGCTGAACGCGATTGCCGGCCGACGCGGGCAGACGCTGGCGCAGATGGCGCTGGCCTGGGTGCTGCGCAAGGGCCGGGTGACCTCGGCGCTGATCGGCGCCAGCCGGCCGGAGCAGGTCGAGGACTGCGTCGGCGCGCTGAAGGTGCTCGACTTCAGCGATGCCGAGCTCGCCGAAATCGACATCTACGCACGCGAAGCCGACATCAATCTGTGGGCCGCCTCCGCCGAGCGCCAGGGTCCGCCACGCAAATGATCCACCACGGAAGTGATCCACTACGGAAGTGATTGGCAACGCATAGCCGAACAGGTACGGCGGGAAATGCTCCCCCCGGTTTTTTTTTATTGGGCCCCCCCAAGTTTG